>JAEUKM010000017.1 GCA_016793085.1 Rhodospirillaceae bacterium | reverse complement strand
AACATCTTCCGCGTCGGCGCGATCTTGCAGGACCTGGGCTTCTGGGTGCTGAACGACGTGGTCTGGCGCAAGTCCAACCCCATGCCCAACTTCCGCGGCACGCGCTTCACCAATGCGCACGAAACGCTGATCTGGTGCTCGAAAAACAAGGACGCGCGCTACACCTTCAACTACGACGCCATGAAGAACCTGAACGAAGGTCTGCAGATGCGCAGCGACTGGACGCTGCCCCTGTGCACCGGCGAGGAACGCCTGAAAAACGACGGCGGCGACAAGCTGCACCCGACGCAGAAGCCGGAATCGCTGCTGTACCGCGTCATCATGGCCTCAAGCCAGCCGGGCGACGTGGTGCTTGATCCGTTCTTCGGCACCGGCACCACGGGTGCTGTGGCCAAGACCCTGGGCCGCAAGTACATCGGCATCGAACGCGATGCGGATTATATCGCGGGCGCGAAACGCCGCCTGGCCAAGGCCAAGCCCGTCTCCGATGAAAAGCTGCTGACCACGCCCTCGAAGCGCTCTGAACCGCGCATTCCGTTCGGCTCGGTTGTCGAGCGCGGCCTGCTGGTGCCGGGCACTATGCTGTTTGACGCCTCGGGCCGTCATAGTGCCAAAGTACGCGCCGACGGCACGCTGATTTCGTCCGATCACCGCGGCTCGATCCATCAGGTGGGGGCGGCCGTCATGGGCGCTCCGGCCTGCAACGGCTGGACGTTCTGGCACATGAAAATGGGCAGCGGCCTCGTAGCCATCGACGTGCTGCGCCAGAAAGTCCGCGCCGAGCTGGGCGAAGCCTTACAGTAAGAAAACCAACCTGCGTTACTGCGCGGCGTCCGACAGCTTCATGGCCGGGGCCGGCTCCTTATAGTCGCGCGACGTTTTTCCATCGGCTGGAATTTCAATCCAGCGGTGCTCGCCTTTGGCGCATTGCTGGATGGTCTTGAAATAGACGGTCCGGCCCGGATCGTTCGGCAGTTTCATGAAAACGCCGAAGCGGTCGAATTCCATGTCGCCCAAGCTGCCGCCGGTCCAGGTCACCTCGTCGGCCACCTCGGTCAGGTTCACGCCCTCGGCGATGATGGGCTTC
This sequence comes from Rhodospirillaceae bacterium, assembly GCA_016793085.1. GTDB lineage: Bacteria > Pseudomonadota > Alphaproteobacteria > Rhodospirillales > Rhodospirillaceae. The sequence goes on along the minus strand of JAEUKM010000017.1, from coordinate 4,411 downwards.
TCCAGTTTTCGCATGGTCATGCAGAGATTCCAGCCGGGTTTTACCTGCGGTCGGGCGTTGACGACGCCATCGGGGAGTTTGAGTTTGATCGTCGTGGTGGGCTCGCCGACGCAGCCGTGCGGAATGCCGACCTCCACCAGTTGCCAGGCGCCGGGCTTGGCCTCTTTCACCATCAAGGTCGCGTGAGCCAGCGCCCCGCTGCTGATGCCCACAACGCCGGCTAGAGCCAGTGCGAATTTAGATACGGCCATAATGCGTCTCCTTCGGTTCACCACTTGCGTTTCCACCACACGATCGGTCCTGAGATTGTCAGAATCACCGCCAGCAAAGCCACCAGATTGTTGATCCACTTCCACTGGCTCGTGAAAATGTTACCGGTGTGAATGTCGGCCAGGAACAGGAAGAAGGTGGTGCCGGTAATGGGCGGGTAGGGGATTTTCGTGTCCTCGAAGGTCGCCGTGAGGTCCGGGGCGGCGTAAATCGAGCGGCTCATTTTAATGTGCCAGGCCTCACCGCGCTTGAAGGCATCGGTGATGGCCAGCTTGGGCCCGTTTACATTCAGCGGCGCAAACGCGCTCTCGCCGTCACGGCGGACGAATTGCCCGATACTGCCTGCGCCCATGAACACCAGATCATCCCGCCTGATCAGGTTTACTAGGCTGGCATCCGTGCCGTCGCTCTCGGGCAGCACGCGCTCGACCATCCATGTCTTGCCGCCGTCGGTGGAGGTGTAAACGCCCAGCCTTGTGGCGATGGTGAATTTCTCGGGCGCATCGGGGTAGGCGATCACGTCGCTCACTTCGCCGGTGAGGTTCTTGTAATCGTAAATGGACGGCAGCGCTTCACGCGGCAGGCGCACCTCCTTGCCGTGCTCGATCAGCGCCTCGATGTGATCCACCATGGCGCCGGTGATGCTGACATACAGGATGGGCACGATGGCAAGAATTCCGATGATGGGACCGTGCCCGCGGTAGAGCCAGCGCAGCACTTTCTGCCGGTGCTTCAACTGACCCTTGGGATGCTGATGCCGCCAGCGGCGCGGCAACCACCAGAACACCAGGCCCGTGGCCGACAGAATCAGAATCGCAATGCCGCTATAGTCATTCACGATCAATGACCACGGCTGCGGCAGAAAACCCGTGCCGACATGGAGATCGAGGGTGAAGGACGGCAGCGAGAGTGAATCCGGCAGGCCTTCGACGCGCACATCGTTCACCGCCGTCCAGGCGATGGCATCGGGCGCGGCGGTATCGAGGCGGAAGATGCGGGCGTGATGATCGACACCCACCAGTTCGCCGGGTTTCGAGCCGGGCGTCAGGCTGGTGACGTCGTGGCCGCGTAAGGCAAAGGGCACGGCGCGCGTGCCGTTGTCTTTCACGATCCAGATGCCGTCGTCGGTGCCGATCCAGACGTGGTTGAGATCATTGGCCGGGCCCGCCACGAAGTCGTAGGTTTGCGGCAAGCCGTCCGCACCCTCCCAGGTCACGTCAGTCCAAGTCTTTCCGCCGTCCGTGGTGAACCACAGGCCGCGTTCCGAGCCGCCCAGCAGGCGTGACGGGTCGGCGGGGTCGGCCATCACCTGTCGCATGATGGTGCCGCGCACCAGCCGGTCGATGCGCGCCGACGTCACCCAGTCGGGCACCGTCCATTGATGCGACCAGCGCCATTCGTGGTGGTTCAGCACCCAGCCCGTCAGGCCCAGCACGCTCAGCCACACCAGGGCCGCGAGCCCAGCGATTTTGTGAACCGTGCGCCACCACGCCCAGGTGGTGTGCACGGTTTTGGCCTCGGGGGCAGGGGTGGCGACGGCCTCGGTCATGCAGTGTCCTAAGAATATCGGAAAGCCCGCATGTTAATTTGCAGCTTTGGCATCTTGCAACCGGGCTTTTGCTCAAATCCCAGTGAATGTGCGGAATAAATTTCTAGGCAGGGTCGGGGGCCGCGGTCAGGGACGCCATCAGGCCGGAAATCTGCTGGGGGTCGATGTCACGCACGATAAACACCAGCCGCGTGCGCTGATCGGCGCTGGGCCAACGCGCGAGCCACGCCAGCGGATGAAAAACGTGCTGCACGCCGTGCACCACGGCGGGTTGGTCGGGCTTCTCGGCCACGTGCACCAGGCCCTTCACGCGCAGCAGGTCAGGCCCGCGCAGCATCACCAGCAATTGCAGGAAGAATTGCAGCTTCACCTGCGGGATCGGTGTGTCGTGGGTGAAGCAGAAGGCCTGGATGTGGTCGTCGTGGCGGTTTACGTCCGGGTGATGATGCGCGTGATGATCCTGCGCGTGATGATTATGTTCGTGGTGATGATCGTGCTCATCGGCGTAGGCCTCGGCCTTCAGCCAGGCCTCCACTTCGCGGCCCTTGGCATTGGGGTCGAACGGCCCAAGATCGAGAATGAGGTGAGCCGCGATACGCCCCTGGTCTGATTTCAAAATCGTGCAGCCGGGGTTGAGTTTTTTCAAGCGCTGCTCCAGCGCGGCTATCTCGGGCTGAAGGTCGGTCTTGGTCAGGATGATGCGGTCGGCCACGGCGGCCTGCTTCACGGCTTCTTCGTGGGCGTTCAGGGTGGCCTCGCCATTCACCGCGTCCACCGTCGTCACCAGCCCGTCCAGGCGGAACTTAGTGAATGCCAAGGGGTCGCTCATCAGCGTGTGCAGAATGGGGGCCGGGTCGGCCAGGCCCGTGGTTTCAATAACGATGCGGTTGAAGGCGCGCACCGTGCCTTGGGCGCGCTTCAGCATCAGATCGTGCAGGGCCTTCACCAGGTCGCCGCGCACCGTGCAGCACAGACAGCCGCCCTGGATTTCCACCACGTCGCCGTCGGTCTTTTCGATCAATTCGTGGTCAAGGCTGACCGCGCCGAACTCGTTGATAATAACGGCGGCGTTGGACAGTTCAGGCTGACGGATCAGGTGGCCGAGCAGCGTGGTTTTGCCGCTGCCCAGAAAGCCGGTCAGAATCGTGACGGGAATTTTATCGCCGGATGATGCCATGGCGTCAAAATGCCACAGGTGTCATCCGGCGACGAGGACACAATTTAGGCTTAAGCCGCGCCCAATTTCTTGGCAATCCCGGCCACGTGCGCGCCCTGCTTGCGCGCCATGCTGAGTTCCGTTGCACTCGGCGTGCGCGCGCCGTCGGGCGCCGCAAACGTGGCCGCCCCATAGGGCGAGCCGCCGCGCGGCTGGGAGACATCGAATAACTCGGGCGCGATGGCATAGGGCAAGCCGACGATCACCATGCCGTGATGCAAGAGCGTGTTGTGGAAAGAGGTAATCGTGGTTTCGTTACCGCCCAGCGTGCCGGTGGAAGCGAACACGCTGCCCACCTTGCCGCACAAAGCACCTTTGGCCCATAGGCCGCCGGTTTGATCCAGGAAGGTGCGCATCTGGCCGCTCATATTGCCGAAGCGCGTGGGTGTGCCGAAAATGACAGCGTCGTAGTCGGCCAACTCGGCGGGCGAGGCGACGGGGGCGGCCTGGTCCCACTTGCCGCCGGCCTTTTTAAACGCTTCTTCCGGCATGGTTTCGGGCACGCGCTTCACGGTTGCGGTCACGCCGGCAACGCTGGCTGCGCCTTCAGCGACGGCCTTGGCCATGGTTTCGATGTGGCCGTACATGCTGTGATACAGCACTAGAACTTTGGTCATGGGTCGGATTCCTCATCCTGCACACGGTTGATGCTAAGCCCTCATCGGGCTTCCGTGCCCAGTGTCGGCCGGGCACGCGCGGCTGACAACCGCTGAAGGCGTGAATTCATTGTTTCGGCGGCAGAAACGGAAGCGCTTTCTCTAGCGGCCTTCACGCCACCAGGCCGCCATGGCCCCGCCGACGCTGAAGAGCAGCACCAGCAGCACGGGCAGCAGCGCGGTTTCGCTGACGCCCGTCACGACATACTGCCCGTTGGCCTTCAGGCCCAGCCAGGTGGAGCCGTGGGCGGTCCGGCCGGGCGTGGTGCGGCGCACGGCGGGCGTGCCCAGTTCGCTCAGCCAGTAGATGCCGCCGCCGGAAGCTTCCACCACAGGCTTGACGATGCCGGCGGTGGCCAAGACGTCGAAGTTTTCCAGGGGGTTCGAGGCCCCCACGGCGGCGACAGTACTGGTTTTGCCGTCATTCAAGCGATACAGGCCCGGCTCGGTGACGGTCATGGCTGCCACCGCGCGGCCCTGGCCCGCTTCGCGCGGGGTGACCGTCTGCGTGGCGCCATCGGGGCTTTCCACGGTGACGGCGCGTTCCTCGCTTTTCAAGGACCGCCGCGAAATCACAAGCTGGTCGCCGCGCACCTCGGCCGACAGCGCTTCTTCTTCCAGTTGCGGCTCCTTCATCAGCCAGTGGGCCGTCCGGCGCAGCAACTCGGCCTGCGGCCCGCCGCCGTCGACACCCTTGCCCCACAGCCACATGGTATCGCT
>JAEUKM010000190.1 GCA_016793085.1 Rhodospirillaceae bacterium | reverse complement strand
AGATGAGGCAGACGATCTTTAAGCCCGCCAGCGCGGCACCGTTGAGTTCAGCGCAGTAAAACCCGAAGGAGCCATCGCCCGTCACCAGCACCACGGGGCGTTCTTCGCCTCCGGTTTCCTCGGCCTGCTCGCGCGCGGCGGCCGCGGCCCCCAGCGCCAAGGGCGTGCCGATGCCCATGCTGCCAAGCGGGTAATGGTCCATGAAGGCGCGTTCGCTTCTGATGCGAAGTATCGCATGCATCCAATTTTGGATGTCGGCCCCGTCGCCCACATAAATCGCGTTCTCGGGCATCTGCGCCATGAGGTCGCGGCCCATGCGGTAGGGGTGAATGGGCGCTGCCTCGCCCCGGCCCAGTTCGTCGATGCGGGCTAAGCGCACCTCCATGGCCGTGTTGACCCAGGCGGGTTCGGGCAAGCCGCCATATTTTTTTGCCTCCAGCGCCGCCGTGAGGCTTTCGAGCGCCGCACGCGCATCGGCCACAATAGGCACATCGACGGCGCGGTTGCGGCCCAGTTCCTCGGGCGCAATATCGATCTGAATGAATTTTGCATCCGCCGCAAAGCGCGGTGCTAAGCCATAGCCCATGCGCTGGCCCATGCGGATACCGACGATCAGCACCACATCGGCGTCCTTGGCGGCCACTTGCGCCAGCGGCCAGCCGTAACCCTGTTTCAAATCCTCCGGCACCAGACCGCGGCCGAGATTGCTGCCGAACACCGGCCACTTATACGTGCGCGCCAAGTGCCGCAGCGCTGTGCCCGCATTGCCCCAGGCGCCGCCCGAGCCCACCAGCACCAAGGGCCGCTTGGCCTGGGCGAGCATGGATGCCGCCTTGTCGATGGCCGCCGGGTCGGGTGCTGCGGGCATGGGTTTCAGCGGCGTCTCGGAATGACGTTCGGCGTACTCCACCGCCGCCGCCTCGAACTGCTGGGGCACGCCCAGCACCGCCACTCCGGGACGGCCCGAGGCCGCGTGCCACACGGCGGCGGCAACGAACTCGGCCAGGCGTTCAGGAGCGGGCACCGTGCGCGCCCACTTGCAGTGCCCTTTGATAAGATCGAGTTGATCGTTGTCGTCCTCGCCCTCGGCTTCCAGCGTGTTGGCGGGTGTCAGCGAAACGATCACCACCACCGGCGAGCAGGCCAGTTGGGCGGTCATGATGCCGGTGACGGCATTTGGCAGGCCCTGATCGCCCTTGATCAGCGCCACGCCCACCTTGCCCGAAATGCGCGCGTACCCATCGGCCGAGGCCACCGTGGCGGTTTCGTGCCGGCCCGAGACGATGCGGAATTTCTCGTCCTGGGCCGCGAACAACAGATGCGTATGCGCCGTGCCCGAGAGACAAAAGATGGTTTTGATGCCCGTGCGTTTCAGCACGCGCACGATGGCCTGCCCGCCGTTCATGCGGTTGGACTTGGAGGTTATTGACGGCGCGGATGGGTTGCTCATCGCTTACTCGGCGGCTTTCACCGCATCGGCGGGCGGAGTATCGACCGGCACGACACGCAACGACACATCGCAACTGTTGAGGGGCTCAACGCCCGTTCTGGTGACGCGCACCGTGTCTTCCACATGCAGGTTGCCCCAGCCCACTTCGTAGTAGGGCATGTCGATGGTGAAGACCATGTTCTCATGAAATACAAACTCGCCCTGGCTGCCGGGCAGTTGCGGGCCGATAGGCAGCGGATGGTCGGTATGCTCCAGGCCCACCGAATGAGGGGTGGCGACAAAGAAGCCCGGAAAACCCGCCTTGGTGACGGCATCGACCACGGCCCGGGTGACGTCTTTGCCCTTCACGCCGGGCTTGATCATGCCGTAGGCGACATCGCAGCCCAGCTTCACGGCGGCGGCGCGCTTCAGCACATCGGGCGTGGGTTCGCCGCACACGGCCGAGCGCCCGATATCGCCGTGATAATGCCTGTACTCGCACAGGCCGTCGAAGGTGATGAGCTGGTCGCGCTGGACCGCGCTTTTGCGTTTGCCGTTGGTGCCGGTGGACAGATACACCGCCTTGCCGCCGCGCTTGGCGATTTCGGTGTTGTAGATGATTTCCAGTTCCGTCTGGGGCAGACCGACGCGCAACGATGCGATGGTGGCGTTGATGGCCGCTTCGTTGATGGCCGCTGCTTTGCGCAGAATCTCGATCTCGGGTTCGGACTTCACCATCCTGATCTCGCGGAAGATGGTGGTGGCCTCGACTCCTTTTAAGTCAGGCAAGCCCATACCGTTCAGCCACGCAATCACGCGCGGATCGTCGGTGCCGAGCTTGGCTTTCTCAAGCCCGGCGTCCTTCAGGGCTTTCTTCAGCGCATAGGCGGCGTTGACGGAATACCTGCCTTTGAACTGCGCGATCCATTTGACGTAATCGAGGTCCACCGGCGCCAGATCGCCCGGCTTCACCGGCCAGCCGAAGCCCTCCTGCGATGCCGTGGGGTCTTCGGTGTTGGGGTCAAAATCGCGTTTGTCGGCAAAGACCGGGTGCGTGTAGGCGCAGATATTGGGCACCCAGGTCATGTCGGGCGTTTCGAACAGGCGCGAGAGTTCGACGGCCGTGGCGATGAGGGCGGCGGGCGCCGCTTCGTTGCGCGGCAGGACGGCGTAGTTCGAGAAGGTCCGGCGCATGCGCATCAGCGGACCCCAGTAGTCGGTGAGGTAGTAGATGTTGACCTGGTTGACGGCGAGCAGCCCATCGAGACCATGCTTGTCCATGATCTCGTAGGCCCGCGGTTTGTTCAGCAGCATCGCCCCTCCTCGGGGCGGTTGAACGCCCCGGCCTCTAGAGCGGCGTGCGAAAAAGTGGGAACCGGTTTTTCGCAATAACGCCGCGACCAAACAAAAACTTAGGGTACACAGCCTTATTCCATCAAAATGCTGCGGGCCCTAGTCGAAGACGACGACCTGTCGCACGGTCGCCCCGGCGGCCAGTCTATCGAAAGCTTCGTTGATGTTCTCCAATTTGATGCGGTCGCTCATAAGACGATCAACCGGAAGCTTGCCCGAACGGTATAATTCAATATAGGCCGGGATATCGCGCACCGGCACACAACTGCCAAGATAACTGCCCTTGATGGTTCGCTCCTCGCCGACCAACTGTGTCGGCGAAAAAGCCATGGTTTTTTGCGGGTGCGGCAGGCCGCCCGTGACGGTTTCGCCGCCGCGCCGGGTGATCTTCCAGGCCAGTTCCAGAGCCGGGATCGAGCCCGCCATTTCGAAGGCGTATTCCACCCCGCCCTTGGTGACCTCCCTGATCTTGGCGGCAATGTCCGGGTCGCTCGCGTTGAACGTGTGGGTGGCCCCCAACTGCTTGGCCAGGTGCAGCTTGTCGTCGCGCAGATCAACCGCGATGACCTGCCGCGCGCCGACCGCCAGCGCGCCCAAGACACTGTTCAGCCCCACACCGCCCAAGCCGATGACGGCGACCCGGCTGCCCGCCTTGACGCGCGAGGTGTTCAGGACGGCGCCGACACCGGTGATGACCGCGCAGCCGAACAGGGCCGCCTCCTCGAACGACAGGGACTTGTCCACCTTCACCAGGGAATTGCGGCTGACGACGGCATGATCCGCAAAGGCCGACACGCCGAGGTGATGGTTGATGGGCGCACTGCCTTTGCTGAGGCGGCGCTCGCCCGACACCAGCGTACCCGCCGTGTTGGAGACGACCGCAGGCTCGCACAGGGCCGGTCGGCCCTCGGCGCAGGGCACGCAGTGCCCGCAACTGGGTACGAACACCAGCACCACATGATCGCCGATCTGCAAATCCTTCACGCCGTGGCCCAAGCCCGACACGATGCCCGCCGCTTCATGGCCCAAGGCCATGGGTGTTGGGCGCGGACGGTTGCCGGTGATGACAGAAAGATCGGAGTGGCATAAGCCCGCCGCCTTGATTTTCACCAGCACCTCGCCTTCGCCGGGCGGGGCCAGGTCCAACTCCTCGATCTTCAGGGGCTTGGAGGTTGCATAGGGCGTGGGCGCACCCATCTCGTGCAGAACGGCGGCGCGGATGCGCATGGTCAGGTCTCCTTCAGGGCCTTGCTTATTTTAAGATCAGGACGCCCGCTGCCAAGCCGCGAAAAAAGATGTACGCTCAGAGCGGACACTTTTTCCACGCCTGCTTTTCTTGAACGGGCTTTGTTCCGTATGGGCTTTGGGCCATGCCTTCGCTGATGTTCTACTTTTTCGCGGCGTTCATTGTCTTGATCATCGTCATGCTGTCGGTGCCCAGCGACGGGCATCCATTGCATCAACCGGTATACGGACAGACCAATGATCAGCCCAGCGGCACCGAGACGATTCTGCGCGCGGCCACAGCCTCACGGTAGATCACGATCAACCCCGCCGCGACGATGAACGCCATGCCGACCAGGGCCACCTGATCGGGCAACTGGCGGAACAGCACCCAGCCGAACAGGGCCGCCCACACCAGCGCAGTGTAATCGAAGGGGGCCAGCACCGACGGCGATGCATAGCGGAATGCAAACGACAGGAGCAGGTGGCCCAGGCCTGCGCTTAAGCCCGTAACCGCCATGGCGAAGAAGGCTGTGGCCGTCACCGGCTGCCACACAAACGGCGCGATGACCGCCGAAACCAGAAAGATCGCGGCCTGCGGATAGAGCGTGATGGAGGTGACCGTCTCCGTGCGGCTTAAGATGCGGTTGGTCAGCATGTAGGTGGCGTAGCCCACGGCGGCGAAGACCGGGAACAGGAACATGGGATCGAACATGGCCGTGCCGGGCCGGATGATCACAAGCATGCCGATGAAGCCCAGCACCACCGCACCCCAGCGGTAGGGACCCACTTTTTCCTTCAGCACGACGACCGACAAAGCCGTCATGCACAGGGGGGCGCATAATCCGATGGCGGTCGCTTCAGCCAGGGGCAACTTGGCGAGCCCGAAGAACCAGGCGTAAGCCAGGCACACCAGCAGGCCAGAACGCAAACCGTGGGCCCAGGGGCGCTTGGTTTTGAGCGCCGTGAGGCCGCCCTCGCTGCGCGCCGTGGGCAAGAGCACCAGCAGCGCAAAAAAGCCGCGGCAGAAGTTTAGCTGCGCCACGTTGTAGTCCTGCACCACCCACTTGCCGGCGGCGTCGGTGACGCACATGGTGATCATGCCCAGGATCATCAGGGCGATGCCCAGCGGCCGGTTGTCGGCGTGCGGTGAGGTGGGGTGCGACATGGCGGGGCTTCTCGCACGAAAGCCTGACGGAATCCAGCCGCCGTGCTATCAGGGCCCATGAGCGCGCCGACACAGCTTCGTGATTACACGCCCCGGTACACCTTCGAGGAATGGGTGAAATACACCCTGGTGCCGCCGAAGCTGTACATGTGGCGGCTGTTGCGAAAGCACGCCAAAAAAGGTGAGCGCGAACTGAAGCTGCTGCCGCAACTGGTGGACCCGAACAAGATCGCCATCGATATCGGCGCCAACAAGGGCGTTTACACTCACACGCTGGCAAAGCTGGCCAAGCATGTGCACAGCTTCGAGCCGCACCCGAAAATGTTTCCGCTGCTGGCCCGCGCCCTTCCAGCCAACGCCACCGCGCATCATGTGGCGGTATCGGACACCAGCGGCACGGCGGAACTGGTGATCCCCAGCTACAACAAGCGCGGGTTCTCCAACCAGGGCGCGTCGCTGGACCCCAATAAAAAGAATGCGCCGTTTGGCTTCACGACCGTCGCCATCGAAAGCCGCACGCTTGATTCCTACAATTTCACCAACGTCGGCTTCATAAAGATCGACGTGGAAGGCTTCGAGCAGGCCGTGGTGCGCGGCGCCCTCGAGACAGTCCGGCGCGAAAAGCCCGTGCTGATGATTGAAATTGAAGAGTGGCACACCAAGCGGCGGATCGAGGATTGTTTGGCGGATATGAGCGTGCTGAACGCCGATGTGTTCTTCGCCGATACCGATTCCCACGGGCATGTGTCGTTGCGGCCCATCTCCGAATTCGATCCCGAGGCCCGTCACCGCGGGCAGCGCAAACAACCGGGCTACGTGGCGAATTTCGTCTTCAAACCCCGCTAAAATAGCGATTTTCGGGGCTTTTCCGGCGTTCCGGCGCTTGTCCGCAGGGCGGCGAAATGATACACCCCTGCTCCATGACGACCGCTCGTCCCAAGAGTGCGCGAATGATTTCAGCGCGAATTATGGCCCCGATTCTCTAAAGAGAGTCGGGAACCCCTTTTTCGCGCCTGCTTATCTTCCTTCGCCGTCACTCTTAGTCAGGATATTGCGTCATGTCGTCCGTTGCTTCCGCCGCCAAACTCTCCGCCGCTCCTTCGCTCACCGCCGACACCGTGCGCGCCGCCCGCGCGCGCATCCAGGGTCAGGTGGTCGTCACCCCCATCGTGTTCAGCGAAGCCCTGTCGGCCACAACCAAGGCCAAGGTCTATCTGAAGCTTGAACACCTGCAGCACACCGGCGCCTTCAAGGCGCGCGGGGCGCTGGCCAAGATCAGCACCCTCAGCGATGCGCAGAAGAAAGCGGGCGTGATCGCCATGTCGGCCGGCAACCACGCGCAAGGGGTTGCCTTCCACGCCGGACGCTTAGGCATCCCGGCCACCATCGTCATGCCCAAGGGCACGCCCTTCGTGAAGATCCGTAAGACGCGCGATTACGGCGCGATGGTGCTGCTGGAAGGCGAAAGCCTGGTGGACGCCGCCGACTTCGCGGCCAAGATGGCCGCCGAGAAAGGCATCACGTTCATTCACCCTTACGACGACCCCGATGTGATCGCCGGGCAAGGCACCATCGGTTTCGAGATGCTGGAAGCCGTGCCGGAACTGGACACCATCGTGGTGCCCATCGGCGGCGGCGGTCTGATTTCGGGCGTCGCGCTGGCGGCCAAGGCCCTCAAGCCCAGCATCGACATCATCGGCGTGGAACCGGAACTGTATCCTTCCATGAGCAACGCCCTGCAGGGCCGCAATCGCCCCTGCGGCGGGGCGACCATCGCCGAAGGCATCGCCGTGCAGACGGCGGGCGCGACATCCGTGCCGATCGTGCGCGAGAACGTGCGCACTGTCGTGACCGTCAGCGAAACAAGCTTGGAGCGCGCCATCGCCATGCTGGCCACCAAGGGCAAGATGGTAAGTGAAGGTGCGGGTGCGGCGCCGCTGGCCACACTCTTGGAATACCCCGACATGTTCGAGGGCAAGACCGTGGGGCTTTTAGTGTCCGGCGGCAATGTGGACGCGCGCATGCTCTCTTCCGTGCTGATGCGCGACCTGGTGCGCGAGCGTCAGGTGCTGACGCTCAACATCGAGATGCCCGACAAGCCGGGCCAGTTGCACGCGGTGTCGGGCATCTGCGCCGAGGAAGGGGCCAACGTGCTGGAGGTGATCCACAGTCGTTTTGCTTTGGACCTCTCGGCGCGCTCCGCACGATTAGGCATCACCATCGAAACCCGCGACGAGGACCATGCCAAGCAGGTCATGGACCGGATACGAATGTCGGGCTTCAAACTGAGCTTGCGCGACCCCAACGAAGAATAAAAAGGGCGTACTCGCCGCTTACTTGATCAGCTTGCTCAAGTCCTTGAACTCGGGCGTACCGGCGACGTGCAGCCACTCGAACAGCGCCATTTCGGTATTCACCACGCCCACGCCGGCAGCGCGGTAACGGCCAAGCGCCAGGTCAACGCTTTCGGGCTTGCGCGAGGTGGTGGCGTCGGCGACCACAACCACCTCAAGCCCCATGGCCTTGAAACCGAGGGCGCTTTGCAGAACACAGACGTGCGATTCAATTCCGGCGATGACAAGCTGGCGCTTGTTCAGGCCCTGCACGCGGCTGACGATGCCGGCATCGGCCGCGCACGAGAAATGCATTTTCTCCAGCACCGGCGCATCGCCCTTCAAGTTATCCAGCCGCGCGATGGTGGGGCCTAAGCCCTTTTTATACTGCTCGGAGATCGTGACGGGCACGCCCAGACGCTGGGCCGCCTGCATGAGGATGCCGCAACGCTCCACCATGCGTTCGCCCTCGTGCATGGCCGGCAGTAAGCGTTCCTGCACGTCCACGATCAACAACTGTCCATGGGCGCGGTTCAGCAGCATTTAAACAGTCTTTTGTTTGGTGAAGAGGTTGTCGAAGGCCTCTTTGTCGGGGTTGCCGAGCTTCATGACGTCTTCCAACAGCGCACAACCCTTGATAACGGCGGGGCGCGCGCCCACGGCTTCGCGCCAGCGCTTCACGTGCGGGTATTCGTCGATGTCGATTTGATGGAACGTGTTGATCTTCACCCACGGATACGTCGCCATGTCGGCGATGGAATATTCACCCGCCAGATATTCATGATCGGCCAGCCGCTTATTCATGACGCGGTACAAACGCTTGGTTTCGTTTTGGTAACGGTCGATGCCGTACTGAATTTTCTCGGGCGCGTATTGCAGAAAGTGCCCGCACTGGCCGAACATCGGCCCCACGTTGGCCACCTGAAAAATCGTCCACTGGATGACCTCGTACTTGCCCGCCGTATCCTTGGGCATGAACTTGCCGGTCTTTTCGGCGAGGTACATGAGGATCGCGCCCGATTCGAACACCGTGTAGGGCTTTCCGCCCGGGCCGTCGCGGTCGACAATCGCCGGGATTTTGTTGTTGGGGTTGATGGCCAGATAGTCGGGCGTGAACTGGTCGCCCTTCAGCATGTTGATGGGGTGCGTGGTGTACGCCAGGCCGCACTCTTCCAGCATGATGGGAATTTTATGACCGTTCGGCGTCGGCCAGTAGTAAAGGTCGATCATCGGCGCCCTTTCGCAAAAAAGTGGCCCGACTGTATGGCGTTTTTCCTGGCAACGGAACCCGTTGCCGCCCGCGGTCTTCGCCGCAGAGTTGCGGGCGAGGCGGGTCTGGCTTAAGATGCGCGTCAGTCCGGGTTTGCAGACACCCGGTGCTTCAGACGGTCACTCGTCCAAGGCTGCGGTTCAACAACCACACACGGGTGACCCATGCGCATTCCTCTTTCCCATTCTTTTTCAACACGGCCTTGCGGCGTTTTCCTGTTGCAGGAGGCGCGGCCATGAGATGGATCACGCGCGAACGCCCCAAGATCGACCGCATTGCCTGCCCGTGGCTGATCGCCCGCTTCATCGATGCGGCGCCCGAGTTCATGTACGTGCCCAAGGATCAGGTGCTGAGCAAGGCCGCCGCCTTTAAGGCGATTCCGTACGACATCCCCGGTGTGGAACTGACGCATGAGGGCGAGAAATGCTCGTTCGATGCGTTCTTACGCGTCTACAACCTGACCGAACCGGCCCTGCATGACCTGGCGCTGATCGTGCGCGCGGCGGACACCGACGCCCTTCACCTTGCGCCGCAAGCGGCCGGGCTTGTGGCCGTGTCGCTGGGTCTGTCGGCGATGTTCCAGAACGACCATGAAATGCTAAAACACGGCATGACCGTTTACGATGCCCTCTACGCCTGGATTCGCCACGCGCGTGGCGAGGTCCACACCTGGACCACCCCGCCGCAATGAGCGCTGATGGACGCATGACCAGCGAACGCATGGTCTCGCGCGCAGAGGCGCTGAAGGTGTGGCTGCGCGTGGCGCTACTCAGTTTCGGCGGGCCCGCCAGCCAGATCGCGGTGATGCACCGCATTCTGGTGGACGAGAAAAAGTGGATCGGCGAAGCACGGTTTCTGCACGCGCTGAACTACTGCATGCTGCTGCCGGGTCCCGAGGCCCAGCAACTGGCCACCTACATCGGCTGGCTGATGCACCGTACCTGGGGCGGGCTTGTGGCGGGACTGCTGTTCATCGCACCGGGCTTC
>JAEUKM010000408.1 GCA_016793085.1 Rhodospirillaceae bacterium | reverse complement strand
AGCTTGCGGGTGAAGGTGCGCTCGGGCGTGAGAAACAGGTTCTTCGCCACCTGCTGGGTGATGGTGGACCCGCCCTGCACCACGCCCTGGGCCTGCACGTTGGCGACAACCGCGCGCGCAAGGCCCCTGAGATCGACACCGAAGTGATCGTAAAAGCGCCTGTCCTCCACCGACACCACGGCGGCGACGAGATGAGGCGGCAGGTCTTTCACCGCCACGCTGCGCCCGTAGTTGTCGCCGAAGCTGGCCAGTTCCTGGCCAGCATCGTCCAAAATCACCACATTGGGGCGGCGCGTGAGGGTGTTGACGTCGATGGGCGGCAAGGTGAGGGCCAAATAGACGATGCCCACGAGCCCTGCGATTCCCGCCCACACCCCGCCAGCGAGAATGTTTGTGACAATGCGCCAGCCTAAGGAGGCTTTACCGCGCGCTTCTTTTGGGCCGCTGGATTTGCCGCGCTTTTTGGTTTTGCGCTTTTTTTTACGCGCACCGGACGGGCTGTCGTCGGTGGAATCGGGTTCGTCGGGCTGTTGATCGGACATGGGTGTGTTATAGCAGAGGTCGGCGCTGAACCGCCGCCAGGCGCTTTGACCTAGCTTGGTGATACAGGCCAAATGCGGCAAAGTATCGGCAGCGGTGCTGCGTATGGTTTACGATGCCGCTTAAAGCGCAAACAGAGTGTGAACGTCATGGCGAAAAAACCGAAGAAAGCGAAGTCCAAACCGGCCAAAGGCAAAACAAAAGCCAAGGCGAAACCCAAGGCGGTGAAGAAATCCGCCGGCAAGGCCGCCAAGACTAAGCCTGCCTCCGCCATTCCGGCCGATCTGGAAAAACGCCTGAAGGCCCTGGCCAAGCAGATGGACACCACCCTTGATGCGGTGATGCTGCAGGCCTTGTGCGAGTTCGCCGACGCCTGGGAAGATCACTTCCGCAACGTCACGGTGCTGACGGCCGAAGAGGAAGAACGCGTGCAAATCGTGGTCAAACCCGATTGAGCGCGCGGACGTTAACCCCGCCTGCATTGCGCCTGCATTTGCAGGTGGGTAACAGTCTAAGCCATTGAAAATAAAAATTCTCCCGTGTGAAATGCGGGGAGAACCTTATTAAGACGCTGATTTTGAAGGAAAATCTGGGCTTCAGGCCGGCCCCGATTTTTGTAAAACTGGCCGCTGTCAAACCCTGTAAATTCTCTCAAACGTCGAGATTGCGCACCTGCAGGGCGTTGTCCTGGATGAAGTCGCGGCGGTGTTCGACGATGTCGCCCATGAGGGTCGAGAAAATCTCGTTGGCTTCATCGGCGTGGCTGACTTTCACCTGAAGCAGCGTGCGCACATTCGGATCAAGGGTCGTTTCCCACAGCTGGCCGGGGTTCATTTCGCCCAAGCCCTTGTAGCGTTGCAGCGACACGCCCTTCTTGCCCTGCGCCATGACGTCCGAGACCAGCGAGACGGGCCCGTTGATCTTCAGTTCCTTGTCCTTGTACTTCAGCGCCGCGCGCTGGGTGTAGGTAACTTGCAGTTCGGAGGCCAGCGCATCGAGGTGGCGCGCCTCGGTAGAGTGCAAAGTCTTGGAATCGAGCGCGTAGGTTTCGGTGACGCCGCGCAATGTCCGTGTGAAGACAATGCCGCCGCCGTCGGCCGCAGCGCCCTGCCAGCCCTTCTCGTACTCGGTTTCCAGATGATCAAGGCGCTTGGCGACGTAGCCTGCGGCTTGCGTGGCCAACTCGGCGTTGGACAGCACATCGGGGTTGAAAGCGCCAGCGATGGCGCACTGCTCGACGATTTTGAGCGGCAGGGTGCGGCTTAAGTTCTGCAGGCTGCCCTTCACATCCCGCGCACGGATGACCAGGCGCTTCAAATCCTCGCCCGCCGTCTGCGCGCCGCCGTACAGCGTCAGCACCGCATCCGTCAAACCAGCGTTGATGAGGTAATCCTCCATCGCCTTGTCGTCCTTGAGATAAACCTCGGACTGGCCGCGTTTGGCCTTGTAAAGCGGCGGCTGGGCGATGAAGAGGTGGCCGTTTTCGATCAGTTGTGGCAGCTGGCGATAAAAGAACGTCAGCAACAGCGTGCGGATGTGGCTGCCGTCCACATCGGCGTCGGTCATGATGATGATCTTGTGGTAGCGCAGCTTGCCGATGTTGAATTCCTCAGGCCCGATGCCGGTGCCGAGTGCCGTGATCAGCGTGCCGATTTCGGCGGAACTCAGCATTTTATCGAAGCGCGCGCGCTCGACGTTCAGGATTTTGCCGCGCAAGGGCAGGATGGCCTGGAATTTCCGGTCGCGGCCCTGCTTGGCCGAGCCGCCGGCTGAGTCGCCCTCGACGATGAAGATTTCGGATTGCGCCGGATCGCGGCTCTGGCAATCGGCCAGTTTTCCCGGCAACGAGGCCAGATCGAGCGCGCCCTTGCGGCGGGTGAGTTCGCGGGCCTTGCGGGCGGCTTCTCGCGCCAGGGCCGCTTCCACAACCTTACCGACGATCTTGCGCGCTTCGCCGGGGTGCTCTTCGAACCAGTTGGTCAGCTTCTCGCCGACGATGCCTTCCACTACCGGGCGCACTTCGGACGAAACCAGCTTGTCCTTGGTCTGCGAGGAGAACTTGGGGTCGGGCACTTTCACCGACAGCACGCAGGTCAGGCCTTCGCGCATGTCGTCGCCGGAGAGTTCGATCTTCTCTTTTTTGCCAAGCCCGCCTTCGGAGGCGTACTTGTTCAACGTACGGGTCAGCGCGCCGCGGAACCCGGCCAGGTGCGTGCCGCCGTCGCGCTGAGGGATATTGTTGGTAAAGCACAGCGTGTTTTCGTGGTAGCTGTCGTTCCACTCCATCGCCAGCTCGACGGTGATGCCGTCCTTCTCGCCGCGCATGACCACGGTTTCGTGCAGCGCCTGCTTGGTGCGGTCGAGGTACTTCACGAAGGCTTCGATGCCGCCTTCGTACTTCATATCGACGGTTTTGTTTTCCGAGTGGCGCGCGTCGGTCAGGCACAGATAGACGCCCGAGTTCAGGAACGCGAGTTCGCGCAGGCGGTGCTCGAGCGTGCCGAAATCGAACACGGTCTTGGTGAAAATCTCGCTTGAGGGGAAAAACTTCACTTCCGTGCCGGTAAGCTGCTTGCCCGCCCGCTTGCCGTCCTTCACGACGGGCGCATCGCCCACCATGGCCAGGGGCGCTTCCGCCACACCGTCCTTGAAGGTCATGAAGTATTCTTTGCCGCCGCGCCAGATGCGCAGCTCAAGCCGGTGGGACAGCGCATTGACCACCGAGACGCCCACCCCATGCAGGCCGCCGGAGACCTTGTAGGAATTCTGGTCGAATTTTCCGCCGGCGTGCAGCTGGGTCATGATGACCTCGGCCGCCGATACGCCCTCTTCCTTGTGGATGTCGACCGGGATGCCGCGGCCGTTGTCGCGCACGGTCACACCGCCATCGCCGTGCAGGATCACTTCCACCTTGTCGCAGTAACCGGCCAAGGATTCGTCGATGGCGTTGTCGACGACTTCGTAGACCATGTGATGAAGCCCGGAGCCGTCATCGGTATCGCCGATGTACATGCCGGGGCGCTTGCGGACGGCATCGAGGCCCTTCAGGACCTTGATGGATTCCGCATCATAAGCCTTCTCGGCCGGGGCTGAATCGGTGGGTTTCGGGCTGGTCGCCGGTGCAGTCATAGGGGTCTTTATACAGCTTTTCCGGGCTCACAATAGGCGTCAAAAAGAGGCCTGGCGAGGCCTTGAAAATAAGGCATTTTCGCGCACTTGCCAGTATTGGGCTTGACTTCCAAGGCCCTCGAAAAGCGCTTCGTCGGTGCCCGTCATCCAGGCCTGAACGCCCATGGCCAGAATGTCCGCGAACAGAGCCTCGCGCCGGGCGGGATCCAGATGGGCGGCGATCTCATCGAGCAGCAGCACCGGCGGAAAGCCGCGCTTGGCCGTCTGCAATCGGGCCGAGGCCAGTACGATGGAAATCAGCAGCGCCTTCTGTTCGCCGGTGGAGCACAGGGCCGCGGGCAAACCGTGGCTGGGATGCCCCGGGCAGCCGAAGCTGACCACAAGGTCGCTGCGATGCGGGCCGGGATCGGGCGTGTCGGCCTGGCGCGCCTGGGCCAACTGAACGCGTAAGCGTTCCTCGGCGTCCACGGCGGGCATTTCGGCCAGCCACCGGTCGGTCTCGCCCGCGAGCGCCATGACCGCCCCCGGGAATGGGCCCCGGACCTGCGCCAAGGCCCCGTTCAGGCGCGCCACCAGATCGGCCCGGGCGGCGGTAATGGCCACACCATACCGCGCCAGCGTGTCTTCCAGCGCCAGATACCAGGCCTTGTCGTCGATGCCATCCCGCAAGAGCCGCAGGCGCTGGCGGTGGGCGTGCTCGTAAGCCGCGATGCGCCCAGCCTGGTCGGGATCGAAGGCCATGACCAGCCGGTCGAGGAACCTGCGCCGCGAGGCCGGAGCATCCAGAAAAATGCGGTCCATGGCGGGCGTCAGCCAGACCACGCCCAGGTGTCGCGACAGTGCGGCTTGGCCCTTCACGGCCATGCCGTTCACATGAACAAGTCGCTTGTCCTTGCCGTCGGGCGACAAGCCGGTGCCAAGCCGCACCTCGCCGTCGGGATTGACGATCAGGGCCGCCACCGCCCAGGGCTGGGGAATTGTTCCATCGGCATGGCGGCGCGAAACCGTGCTCAGCTTCGCCCCGCGCAAGCCCCGGCCCGGCGCCAGGAACGACACGGCTTCGAGCAGGTTGGTTTTGCCCGCCCCGTTGGGGCCAGTGAGCACGATGGGGCCCAGGCCCGCCTCAAGCCTGATATGCGCGTAGGAGCGGAAGGCCGTGAGATCGAGCCGCACCACACCGGCCGTTCCGGTTGCGGCGGGTACAGGCGATGAGGGCTCTGGCGAGGTCGCGCGTGTCACGCGTGATGAGATCGGACGTGCCGTTACACGCGCATCGGCATCAGCACATAGACCGCCGAGCCGTCGGCCACATCGCGAATCACGGTCGGCGAGGCGGCGTCCGACATGGAGAACCGCGCCGCGTCGCCTTCGATCTGCTGCAGGATGTCGAGGAGATAGCGCGAGTTAAAGCCGATCTCCAGATGCCCGGCGCTATAGGAGGCTTCTACTTCTTCCGTGGCGCTGCCGGCCTCGGGCGAGGAGGCCGAGAGCGTGATGAGGCCCTTCTCGCAGGCCATCTTGATGGAGCGCGACTTCTCGGAGCTGATGGCCGAGACGCGATCCACCGCTTCGGCCATGGCCTTGCGGTTGGCTTCCAGCGTTTTGTCGTTGCCCGAGGGAATGACGCGTTCGTAGTCGGGGAAGGTACCGTCGATGAGTTTCGAGGTCAGCACCACGTTGTCGAACCCAAAGCGGATTTTGGCATCCGACAGCGAGATCGTGATGTCGGCGTCGGTTTCTTCGATCAGTTTGCGCAATTCGCCCACGGTCTTGCGCGGCACGATGACGCCCGGCATGCCGGCCGCGCCATCGGGCAGCGGCACCTCGACGCGGGCTAATCTGTGACCATCGGTGGCCACCGCGCGGAGCACATTCACGCGGTCGGTCTTGGCGGCGTGCAGGTAAATGCCGTTGAGGTAGTAGCGCGTTTCTTCCGTCGAGATGGCGAACTTGGTGCGGTCGACCAGCCCGCGCAGATCGGCTGCCGACAGCTTGAAGGTGTGGCTGAGATCACCGCCGGTCATGGCCGGGAAGTCTTCCACCGGCAGGCAGGCGAGCGTGAACTTGGAGCGCCCGGCCGTCAGCGTGATCTGGCTGCCGTCGGTGGAGGTGGCCACTTCCACCTGGCTGCCGTCGGGCAGTTTGCGCACGATTTCATAGAGCGTAAGGACGGGCGTGGTGGTGCCGCCGCCCTTGCCCACTTCGGCCACCGTGGTTTCGGCGATCTCGATGTCCATGTCCGTCGCGTGCAGGGACAGGTTGCCCTTGGCCGCGTCGATGCGGACGTTGGAGAGAATGGGAATGGTGTTGCGGCGCTCGACAACGCTCTGCACGTGACCCAGGGACTTGAGGAGAGCGGCGCGCTCGATGACGAATTTCATGAGAGAGGGAGGCTTCTGTTCTTGTTGATCCTGCTTGCGCTGAAGACAGCGCAACCCCGCGTATTTGCAGGACTTGCGACTATATCAACCGGACGATTCCGGGCAAGTTTTTACAGTAAAATCAGTGTGGAAACCGGGGATAACGGGGATGGTTGGGCCGCGCGGGAAGCCTGCGGAACCCGCATCCCGCCCTTAGTTTTCCAGCATCCGGGTGAGGAGTTCGACATCCTCGGCAAAGGCCGTGTCGTCGCGGCACAGTTCCTCCACCTTGCGCACGGCGTGCATGACGGTGGTGTGGTCGCGCCCGCCGAAGGCCCGGCCGATTTCAGGAAGCGAGCGGGAGGTGAGCTGCTTGGCCAGGTACATGGCCACCTGACGCGGGCGGGCCACGACGCGGGCGCGGCGCGCGGAACTCATATCCGACAGCCTGATCTTGAAGTGCTCAGCGACCCGGCGTTGAATCTCTTCCATGGTCAGCTTGCGGTCGTGAGCACGCAGCAAGTCCTGCAGAAGGTCCTGCGCGGTTTCCAGCGATACCTCGCCGCCGACCAGTTGGGCATGGGCACACAGCCGGGTGAGGGCGCCTTCCAGTTCGCGGACATTGGAGGTGATCTTGTGGGCCAGGAATTCCTTCACCTTGGGCGGAACGGGCGTGCCCAAACTGTCGGCCTTGGCATCCAGGATGCCCAACCGCAGCTCGAAGGTGGTGGGGTGCAGGTCGGCGACCAGCCCCGAGGCCAGACGCGACCGCAAACGGTCGCCGATTTCCTCGATGTTTGAGGGCGATTTGTCGGCCGACAGCACGATCTGGCGGCCCTGGTCCACCAGGGCGTTGAAGGTATGGAAGAACTCTTCCTGGGTCGCGTCCTTGCCAGCGATGAACTGCACGTCGTCGATCATCAACACGTCGACGGCGCGGAACTGTTCCTTGAACGAGACGGTGTCCTGGTTGCGCAGGGCCCGCACGAAGGAATACATGAACTTTTCCGCCGACATGTAAATCACGCGGCGCTGCGGGTTGCGCTGGCGGATTTCCCAGGCAATCGCGTGCATCAAGTGGGTTTTGCCTAGGCCCACACCGCCATACAGGAACAGCGGATTGAAACTCACTTCATCGGCTTCGGCGACACGTTTAGCCGCCGCATAAGCGAACTCGTTGGGCTTGCCGACGACGAAATTGGCGAAGGTATAGCGCGGGTCCAGCGAGGCCGAGAGTTCCGACCCGAACGGCACGGCGGCGCGCTGGGGGGTGGGCGGCACGGGCATGGATAAGGCCGAGGCGCGCTGAATGGGGCTGGCTTGCGGCTGGGGGGCGGGCGCGCCGGTGGCCACTTTAATGCTGACGCGCTTGACGGCGGGGTTTTCCGAGGCCCAGAGGGCGCGGATGCGGTCGGCATAATGGGTCACGACCCAGTCGCGCATGAAACGCGTGGGAACGGCCAGCTCCACTTCGCCGTTTTTCATGCCGTCGAGCGTGATGGGCTTCACCCAGCTTTTGAAGGCCGAGTCGCCGAATTCCTTTTTCAAGCGGGTCTTAATGCGGTCCCACTCGGAATGGTCAACCGCCCCGTGATCCCCTCGCGTCACTCGAACTACCCCTCGTCCTCTACCCGTTGCCGACGGCTGGTTTGCAGTTTCTAATCTGAACATTCACCGCCGCACATCATCACGCCGCATCGACCGCGATCAGTTTGTGACAGCCGCCCCACTTTTCCGGCTGCGTCGCGCCCGTCTTTGAAGTCGCTCGTTTTTCAAAGACGGTGTGTCGATGTGATGGGATGTTGTGGTGGTGCTGGTTCCAGTCGTCAAACCCGTCCGCCACACTGGCGATGAGTCGTCGTTGCCGTCAAGCCGCTTCGTCGAAAAAACCAAAAAACAAATTTCGGCTTCCGCGAAGCGGCGCAATTTAGCGATGCTTCCTTTCCGCTCAAGCGCAAAGATCGCTTGACAGTTTCGACGCTGGCTCGGACTGCGGCGTTAATGCAATGTGTTGCGGGCGCAACGTCATCCTGTTGATTCGCAATAACATCGTTTGCCGGAATCCTTGCAGAATCGGATGATTCGCGCAGTCACATGCCGGTATAGCGAATCGCGCATTGGTGTTTTTGCGAACGGTTCGCCGCAACGCTGAGCCCCGTTCGTGCGTTGCCGGGCCTGACCGATGCTTGCGCGCAACGCGCGTGATGCGCTGCAAAGAGCGCTTGACGGCGCGGCCAGCGAATCGATGAGCCGACTCGCCTGCGCTCAAACTAGCGCAACCTCTGTTCCAAAAACACAAAAGGCGGTGAAAGAATTCACCGCCTTCGCGATATTGAATGGAAGAAGTATCAGGCGCCGATTTTCTTGATGCGGGCCGACAGACGCGAGAGCTTGCGCGAGGCGGCACCCTTGCGCACCACGCCCTTGGCCGCACCCTTGGCGATGGCGGGCATCGCCTTCTTGAAGGCGGCTTGGGCGGCGGCCTTGTCGCCGGCGGCGATGGCCGTTTCGACACCCTTCACGGCGGTGCGGATGCTGCTTAAGCGCGAGTGATTGATCACGGCGCGGCGGGCATTGCGGCGGATACGCTTTTTGGCGGACTTATGCTGAGCCATCGGGTGCGGGTCTTCTGTTAAGGCCTTGAAATGGGCGGAAACGGGCCAAAACGGCCCAAAATCGAGCGCGCCTTATAGGCGGGTGTGGACAAACCGTCAACAGGCCCGGACCGGAGGGCTTGGGCAGTTCTGTCGGACCGCCAAAGCCCGCGAAAAAGCCCGGTTTTAGCGGTGCTTAAAGGCCGGCTGGCGCTTTTCGACAAAGGCCGCCATGCCCTCTTTCTGGTCTTCCAGGGCGAAGGTGGCGTGGAACATGCGCCGCTCGAATCGCACGCCTTCGGCCAGCGTGGTCTCGAAGGCCCGGTTCACGCTTTCCTTTGCGATCATCAGGACGGGCAGCGACAGGGCCGCGATTCGCTCGGCGGCCTTCAGGGCCTCTTCCATCAGCTTGTCGGCGGCGACCACGCGGCTGACCAGCCCACACTTCTCGGCCTCGGCGGCGTCCATCTGGCGTCCGGTCAGGCACATGTCCATGGCCTTGGATTTGCCGACGGCGCGCGTGAGACGCTGCGTGCCGCCCGCCCCCGGAATGATGCCCAACGTGATCTCGGGCTGACCGAAGCGCGCGGTGTCGGCGGCGATGATGAAGTCGCACATCATGGCCAGCTCGCAGCCGCCGCCCAGCGCATAGCCTGCAACCGCGGCGATGATGGGCTTGCGGCAGGTGGTAATGCGCTCCCACCCTTGAGTGATGAAATCGCCCACGTAAACATCCACGAAGGTCTGGGTAGACATTTCCTTGATGTCGGCCCCGGCGGCGAAGGCCTTGTCGGACCCGGTGATGATGACGGCGCGCACGTTCTGGTCGCGCTCGAAACCGTCCAGTGCGGCGCCCAGGTCGCGCACCAGGCCGCTGGAGAGCGCGTTGAGCGCCTTGGGCCGGTTCAGGGTAACGATGCCGACGGGGCCCTTGGTTTCCACCAGAATGTTTTCGTAGGCCATGAGAGTGCTCCTTCGTGTGCGCCTTTGCGGCTGTTGGTTTTAAAGTCTGTGGCTCTGACAGATCGCCGAGAAATTATCGCCGAATGGATTCGATTGCCCGCCTATTTTTGACACCGGGGGCAAAAAAAGGTCGAGCGCCCCCCTTGGACGATACGCTTGATCGTGGCAGGCCCGGCCTTCCGGCCATGTGTTTTGATATTGCGGCAGGGTTCACCCTCGCGGCCGTAGACTCGCCAGTTGTGCTGGAAATAGCCCAGCTCGCCGTTGGGCTGGACGTGATCGCGCAGACTGGACCCGCCCACTTTTATCGCTTCCTCCAGCACGGCCTTGATCTCGGGCACGAGCTTTTGGGCACGTTCAAGGTTGACGGTGCCCGCTTTGCGCTTGGGGGAAAGGCCGGCGCGGAACAAAGCCTCGGAGACATAGATGTTGCCCAGGCCCACGACGATGCGCTGGTCCAGCAATGCGGCCTTGATGGAGGTCTTGCGGCCCTTCAAAGCGCCCGCCAGAAATTCGGGCGAGAAGTCGCCGGTGATGGGATCGGGGCCCTGGCCCTTGAACAGCTTGTGCGCGTCGAGTTCATTTTTCGGCACCAGAGTCATCAGGCCGAATCGGCGCGGATCGTTGAAGCGCACTTCCATGCTGTTATCGAGATGAAAGACCACATGGTCGTGCTTTTCCAGGGGCGCGCCCTGGTTGACCGTGGTCATGCGCCCCGACATGCCGAGGTGCGCCACCACCAGAGGCCCCTTGTCCAACTCCATGATGATGTATTTCGCGCGCCGGGAAATGCGCTCCACGCGCCGCCCGGTCAGACGCTGGGCCAGATCGGGCGGGAACGGAATGCGCAGGTTCTTGCGGCGCACGTCCACGCGTTTCAGCACGCGGCCCTGCATCAGGTGGGCCAGGCCCCGGCAGACGGTTTCGACTTCAGGCAACTCGGGCATGGCTGCTGATGTAATGCGGCCGCGCGCAGAATGACAGAGGCTATCGATGGGACGAGCGCGCGAGCGCGATTCATTGAATTGAAATCGCGTTCTAAAGTTTTGATTGGCCGCATTTTTACCGGGCGAACCGGTTCCCACTTCGCCCTAAAATGCTCTATGGTGCGGCGCAAATGACCCAGGATAACGCTTCTTCAGAACATACCGGGCCCGGTGCTGATTTCGGCTTCCGGCGCGTGGCCGAGCACGAAAAGGCTGGGCTGGTGCGCGGCGTGTTCGATGCGGTGGCCCCCAAGTACGATCTGATGAACGACCTGATGAGCGGAGGCATCCACCGGCTGTGGAAATCCGCCATGATCGACATGATCAGTCCTAGGCCGGGCCAGCGCATCATCGATGTCGCGGGCGGCACCGGCGATATCGCCTTCCGCATGTTGGAGCGAACGGGCGAAAACGTGCCCGTCACCGTCTGCGACATCAACGCCGAGATGCTGGCCGTGGGCCGCGACCGCGCCATCGACCGGGGCATCTTGAAGGGCGTGGCGTGGACCTGCGGCGACGCCGAAGCGCTGCCGTTCCCCGATGCGAGCTTCGACGTCTACACGATTGCGTTTGGTTTGCGGAACGTCACGCATATCGACAAGGCCCTGCGCGAGGCCCGCCGCGTGCTGAAGCCCGGCGGGCGCTACGTCTGCCTGGAGTTCAGCCGCGTGGTCGTGCCGGGGTTCGGCAAGTTGTACGACGCCTATTCGTTTCAGATCCTGCCGTGGCTGGGCCAGATGGTGGCGGGTGATCGCGAAGCTTATCAGTACCTCGCCGAAAGCATCCGCAAATTCCCCGACCAGGAAAGCCTGTGCGCCCTGATGCGCGCCGAGGGCTTCGGACAAGTCACATACCGAAATTTAAGCGGCGGCATCGCCGCACTGCATTCGGGCTGGCGCATTTAATCCCATGCTCACCTCACTCCGTCATATCGCCCGGCTGATCGGCATCGCGCGCGCACTCGCCAAGCACGATGCGATGATCGTGCGCGGCGTGCACCCGCTGGCCGACACCATGATCCGCGTATGCGCCGTGGTGTGGCGGCCGCTGCCCGAGGTGAAAGACTTGCGCCCCGGCCAGCGCCTGGCCCTGGCGCTGGAAAAGTTGGGCCCGGCCTTCATCAAGTTTGGGCAGGCTTTGTCCACGCGCAGCGACCTGTTGGGCGAGGATGTGGCCGCCGATCTGGCCGAATTGCAGGACCGGTTGGCGCCGTTTCCGTTCGCGGACGCCGCAGCCACCATCGCGACCGACTTCGGCAAGCCGCTGGAGAGTTTGTTTACATCTTTCGAACCCACGCCCGTCGCGGCAGCCTCCATCGCGCAAGTGCACTTCGCGGTGACGACCGAAGGGGCCGATGTGGCGGTGAAGGTGCTGCGGCCCAACGTGGCGCAAGCCTTTGCGCGCGATATCGGCCTGCTCTACTGGCTCGCCGACCTGGCCTTGCGCGCCCGGCCGCAGTTGCAGCGCTTGAAGCCGCGCGAGGTGGTGGCGACCTTCGAGAACACCGTGCGCCTGGAGATGGATTTCCGCTTCGAGGCCGCCGCCGGACAGGAAGTGGCCGAGAACTTCGCTGGTGATGCCTCGTTCAAGGTGCCGGCGGTGGACTGGCAGCGCACCTCGGGCCGCGTGCTGACCACCGAGCGCGTGGCGGGCTTAAGGGTCGATGACCGGACAGGAATTGAAGCGGCGGGGCTTGACCCCATCGCCGTGGTGAAAACGGCGGCGGAAGCCTTCTTCCACATGGTGTTCCGCGACGGCTTCTTTCATGCCGACATGCACCCGGGCAATCTGTTCGTGGCCCCCGTGGAGGGCCGCGCGGGCGGCCAAGGTGGACAAATCATCGCCATGGATTTCGGCATCATGGGCCGCATCGATGCCGCGACCCAGCGCACGCTGGCCGAGATGCTGTTGGGCTTCCTGACGCGCGACTACAAAAAGGTGGCCGAGGTGCACGTGGCGGCGGGCTTTGTGCCCGCGCATAAATCGGTCGATGAGTTCGCACAGGCGTGCCGGTCCATCGCCGAACCGATCTTGGGCAAACCAATTGCCCAGATTTCGCTGGCGCGCCTTCTGGGCCAACTGTTCCGCGTCACCGAGCAGTTCGAGATGCAGACACAGCCGCAGCTTCTGTTGCTGCAAAAGAGCATGTTGGTGGCCGAAGGCGTGGGGCGCACCCTGGCGCCGGAAACCAACATGTGGGAGCTGGCCCAGCCCCTGATCGAAGCCTGGATGCGCGAGCGTCTAGGCCCCGAGGCGCAACTGGCCGATGCCGCCCAGACCGCGCTCACCTCCATCGCCCAGGTGCCGCGCATCATCAACCGGCTGGACGCCGTCACCGCCGATATGGCCGTACACGGCTTAAAGCTGCACCCGCAGTCCGCCGAGGCCTTGCGCGGCCAGGGTAGCCCCTGGGGCCGCTGGCTTCCCTGGGCTGTAATCGCCGTGCTGGCCATTACCCTGTTGGTTCAGGCGGTCCGTTAAGCCATTATTTCGCGGTTTTGAAGCTAGTGGTCTGATTCTAAAATTCGTATCCCGTTTCTGGAGGCGCCTTTACGAATGTTAGAATCAAAAGACCACTCGCAAATAATTGAATCGAGTGGAGCTTTGGATTTGACATTCGCTTTGCAGTCCTACGGCCAACAGGATAGCGAATGTCAAATCCGCTCCACTAGCCTGGGATTCCCGTTGTGCTGAACGGCAAGCGTATTCTTCTGATCGTCGCGGGCGGCATCGCCGCCGTGAAGGTGCCCGACTTGATCCGGCGCTTAAGGGAACGTGGGGCCAGCGTGCGCTGCATTCTCACCAAGGGCGGCGCGCAGTTTGTCACCCCTCTTACGCTCGCGGCCCTGTCGGGCCAGAAGATTTATCAGGATTTGTTCTCGCTGACCGATGAAAGCGAGATGGGCCATATTCAATTGTCGCGCGACGCCGACATTCTGCTGGTGGCGCCGGCCACCGCCGACATCATGGCCAAGATGACCGCGGGCATCGCCGACGACATCGCGACAACGGCACTGCTTGCGACAGATAAGCCGGTGATGATCTGTCCCTCCATGAACGTGATGATGTGGACACACCCGGCCACACAGGCAAATCTGGAAACGCTGAAAGCGCGCAGCGTTGAGATCGTCGGGCCGGGGGCGGGTGATCTCGCCTGCGGCGAAGTGGGCGACGGCCGCCTGGCCGAAGTGAAGGATATCATCGCCGCCTTGAACCGCTTCTTCCAACGTCAGCGCGGCGACGGGGCGCTTGCAAGGATGCGCGTGCTGGTCACCAGCGGGCCGACGCACGAACCAATTGACCCCGTGCGCTACATCTCCAACCGCTCGTCGGGAAAGCAGGGCCATGCCATTGCCGCGGCGCTGGCGAACCTGGGCGCGCAGGTAACGCTGATTGCCGGGCCCACGGCCGAGCCCGACCCGGATGGGGTGGCGGTGGTTCGCGTGGAAACCGCAGCCCAAATGCTCAAAGCGTCGCGCGAGGCCCTGCCCTGCGATATCGCCGTCTGCGCCGCCGCCGTGGCCGACTGGCACGTGGCGGACGCCAGCAAAACGAAACTCAAAAAAAGCACTACGCCGCCGCGCATCAATTTGGCCCCCAACCCGGACATTCTGGCCACGCTCGCGCAACCCGGCCCGCAGCGCCCCCTGCTGGTCATCGGCTTTGCCGCCGAGACGGGCGATGTGATCGAGAAGGCCAAAGTGAAACGCGCCGCCAAGAACTGCGACTGGATCATCGCCAACGATGTCTCGCCCGGTTCGGGCACCTTCGGCGGCGACGACAACACCGTGCATGTCATCACGGCGCAAAACGTGGAAAGCTGGCCGACGCTGAAAAAGCGCGAGGTCGCCGAAAAATTGGCTGGCCTGATCGCTACCCACGCTGCCAAATTCCTTTAAACCCCTTTCTCCTGATCGGATGGCCAGAGTTCAGACATGTCGCAACACGTTTTCATTTCCATCAAACGCCTGCCGGGGTCCGAAGACCTGCCCCTGCCGAAATACGCCACCGCGCAAAGTGCCGGCATGGATCTCTGCGCCGCCGTGACCGCCGATGTAGTCATCGCCCCCGGCGCACGCGCACTGATCCCCGCCGGGTTTTCCATCGCCCTGCCCGCCGGCTACGAGGCGCAGGTGCGCCCGCGTTCGGGGCTTGCCATCAAGAACGGCATTACGGTGCTGAACGCGCCCGGCACGATTGACGCCGATTATCGCGGCGAAGTGGGCGTGATTCTGATCAATCACGGCACCGAGCCTTTTACCGTCACGCGGGGGCTTCGCATCGCCCAGATGATTGTCGCGTCCTATGCCACGGTGGCCTGGCAGGAAGTGTCGGATTTATCCGACACGGTACGCGGCTCGGGCGGGTTCGGGTCCACCGGCACACAGAGCTAAACCCTGACGGTTTATGGACTTCACCGAAAGCCAGATTCAGCGCTACGCCCGCCACATCCTGCTGCAGGAGGTGGGCGGCGTGGGCCAGGAAAAGCTTCTGAAGGCGCGCGTGCTGGTCGTCGGGGCCGGGGGCCTGGGCTCGCCGCTGATCTTGTATCTGGCCGCCGCCGGTGTAGGCACCATCGGCGTTATTGATGACGACACGGTGGACTTATCAAATCTTCAGCGTCAGGTGCTGCACACATCAGCGCGCATCGGTATCCCGAAAGCCTACAGCGCGCAAAGTGCCGTCTCCGCCATCAACCCCGATGTGAAGATCATCGCCCACAAAGAGCGTCTGACGGCCGCGAACATCGAAGCGCTGATCGCGCGCTATGATCTGGTGGCCGACGGCAGCGACAACTTCGCCACGCGCTTTCTGGTGAACGATGCGTGCTTCTTTGCCAAAAAAACTCTGGTCAGCGCCGCCGTGCTGCGCTTCGACGGCCAGCTTGCCACCTACAGCCCCCACAAGGGCGGGCCTTGTTACCGCTGTCTGTACCCGGCGGCCCCGCCCGCTGGCGAAGCGCCCACCTGCGCCGAGGCCGGCGTGCTGGGGGCCGTGGCCGGCGTGATGGGCACGCTGCAAGCAACAGAAGTGCTGAAGGAAATTTTGGGCATCGGCCAAGGCCTGGCGGGCCGCCTCTTGATCTACGATGCCCTGTCGGCCACGCAGCGCATGGTGAAAGTAAACCCCGACCCGGAATGCGCGCTGTGCAGTACGCGCGCAACGATCAAAGGTCTTGCGTAAGAAAATGCTGCGTTCGCTCCATCACACCCGCAAGCATGGCGGATGTAGGAAAATGGCTGCTGTCGAAAACATGCGCTTCGACAAGCCGGGGGATGACTGTCCGGGCTTCAGCGACAAGGGTATCGCCGGGGAAAAAAATGTCTTGCCGGGCGGCAAAAAGAGCCGTGGGCGCAACAAATGCTTCCAAGTCTGATGTCGTGAATGGGCCCGGCGGCAAAATAAGCCAGCGCACATGCCGCAAGATCGCATCAAAGTAAGAATACTGTTCTGCATCCATCTCCCACGCCAAGGGGCGCACGGCGGCGGCAATCGGAACCATGTCTGGCCATAACCGATGCGCATGCCAGGGAAGAAAGAGCCGAAGTAATAAAGCCATGGGTGCTGTGGCAACATTGAACCCGGCTGGAACAACAAGCACCGCCTTGGAAATACGCGAGGGGGCTGTCGCCGCAAGGTCGAGCACGACAGCGCCGCCGAACGACACGCCCATCATCGCCACGGCGCCAAGACTAAGCTGATCGAGAACATCGGCCAGCCACCCGGCATAGCCATGAGCAGCCGGCGGCGGTTGCATTTCGGCGCTGAGGCCTGGCTGCCCGATGATATCGGGAATATAGATTCGGAAGTGCTTGGCTAGCGGGCCGATCGTATCTGCCATGAACGGCGCGGCGAAATTCACGCCATGAATCGCAATCAGCGGCGGCGCTTGTTTCGGCCCCAGCATAAGAACATGCGTGCGTCCATGGCGCGTCTCGACAAATCGACTGTCGTGAGGAAAGGTCAAGTTTTCGAGTTTGCGCCGATACAGCGATAGAACAAACGACCGGCCAGCCTCAGTGCGGTATAGCGCTGAGGCGCGCATGGGCGTGAATGTCTATTTCTCGAACACCACGTCGACGCGGCGGTTCTTCTGTTCCTTGGCGCTGTCGCCGGTTTTCACCGCCGGGCGTTCTTCACCATAGGCCTCGATGCGCATCTTCTTCTGCTCGACCCCTTGGGCGGCCAGCGCGTTGGCCACCGTCTCGGCGCGTTTTTGCGAAAGGCCGATGTTGTAATCGCCAGCACCCGCCGTATCGGTGTGGCCCACCACCAGCACCGTGGCCGGGTTGTATTTCTTGTAAGCGGCACCAATGTCCGTGACGGTCTGACGCGCGACAGCCGTAAGGGCAGCGCTGTTGAAGTCGAACTGGATTTGGAATTGTGTCGGCACCGGCGCCTCGGCCTTGGGAGCCGTCGGCGCCGCCGGGCGGTTGACCACCGCCTGCTCCAGCGCGGCCAGGGCCGTGTTGAACGAACGCTTGCAGGCCGCAATGTCCTCGGGCTGGAAGTTTTCTTCCTGCTGCTCCATCCAGCAATCAAACGCTGTCTGCGCCAGCGAAGCCTGCACCGGCAGAGCCTTGCGGTTGTCGTCGGTCAGCACGGCCATGAGGCGTGCGCGCGCCTCGGTGATGTCGTTCACCGATGCAGCGGGAATGCGCCGTTCGGCCACGGCCTGGGGCGGGAATGTTTCGCCGCCCGCCGCCCGCCGCGCCCGGCCCGCGTAATAGACACTGTCGGCCCAGTCGGCCTGCGTGCGTTCGGAGGCGGACAAATCGGAATAGTCTTTCTGCAAAGCCTGGTGGAAAGCGGCCCCTTTGTTGGGCAGCGCGCGCACGACGTCGGCACTGTTGGAATCCACACACGCGCTGAGAAGGCCGGCGGCGGCCAAAGCCGTACCGGCTTTGAAAAGCGAACGAGAACCCATCAACGAACCCTCTCCCTGAACCCTGCCCCCAACTTTGACGTGTTTTTATTCTCCGGGTGAAGGCGAACGTTGGGCCCGCTGACAAGGCCCCGCCACCCCACCGGGGGCACACCCTAGTTTTATCGCCCGGCCCCGCCAGGGGCAATAAGAACCAAACCAGGGCAAGGGCTTAGGGGCCGTTTCCGGGGCCTTTTAAGCCCCGGCAGGCTTGGAAAAGGGCCCCAAACCCCCATTGGGTTTGGAAAAGGAAAGGTTTTCGGCGTATAGCACCGCCCGAAGGACCGCCTTTAGACCGCCCCAACGATCATTATGAACGTTAACCCCGCCCCCCTGGCCTTAAGCGAACCGGCCCCCCGCAGCCTGGCGGGTGCGCAGGGTGTGCTTGTGGGCTTAAGCAAGGCCGAACTGGCCGAGGTGATGACGGCCCTGGGCGAGAAGCCCTTCCGCGCGAAGCAAGTCTGGCATTGGATCTATCACCGGGGAGCCACGTCTTTCGGTGAGATGACCGATCTCGGCAAAGAATTACGCGCCAAGCTTGAGAATAACTACACCGTGGGCCGCCCGGCCATCGCGCGCGAGCAGACCTCCACCGACCGTACGCGCAAATGGCTGATGGCCTTCGCCGACGGCCAGAAAGCCGAAACGGTGTTCATCCCTGAAGAAGACCGGGGCGCCGTGTGCATTTCCTCGCAAGTGGGCTGCACGCTTACCTGCCGCTTTTGTCATACGGGCACACAAAGGCTCGTCCGCAATCTGACCGCCGGTGAAATCGTCGGGCAGTTCATGGTGGCGCGCGACAGTTATGGCGAGTGGCCCACGCCCACGGACGAGCGGCGCATGCTCTCGAACATCGTGATGATGGGCATGGGCGAGCCCTTGTACAACTTCGAGAACGTGGCCAAGGCCCTGAAGATCATCATGGCCGATGACGGCATCGCGCTGGGCAAACGCCGCATCACGCTGTCCACCTCGGGCGTGGTGCCCGAAATCCGCCGCTGCGGCGCGGAACTGGGCGTGAACCTCGCCATCTCGCTGCACGCACCCGACGACGACACGCGCACGGCGATCATGCCCATCAATAAAAAGTATCCACTGAAGGAGTTGATGGCGGCCTGCCGCGAATATCCGGGCTTGAACAACGCGCGGCGCATTACGTTTGAGTACGTGATGCTGAAGGGCATCAACGATACGCTGCAACATGCGCGCGCGCTGGTGAAACTGGTGGCGGGCATTCCGGCCAAGTTCAACCTGATCCCCTTCAACCCGTGGCCGGGCTCAGCTTACGAATGCTCGGATGAAGCTACCGTAAACGCCTTCTCCGATGCGCTGTACAGTGCCGGCTACACGGCCACCGTTCGCACGCCGCGCGGGCGCGATATTCTGGCGGCTTGCGGTCAGCTGCGCACCGATTCGGAGCGGCTGTCGGCCAAGGAGCAGCGCTTGCGCGACGAACAGGAGCGCAAGATCGCCGAAGACGCCTGGCAGGAAAAAGAAGCGGCGCTTTAAAAGATCTGCGTCACACTTTCATCCCTTCTACTTTGCAACACTTCCCCGTAGGCTGAAGCCCAGGGTTGAGTTTGGCGCGAGCTTATGAAGCGTTGGGGGAGTTCTGGATGACGACAACAATCATCATCGCCGTGGCCGTGGTGCTGGGGCTGTACGTGGCCGCCACCTACAACAAACTGATCGGGCTGCGTAACCGCGTGCAGGAGGCCTGGAGCGACATCGACGTGCAGATGAAGCGCCGCTACGACCTGATCCCCACCCTGGTGGAAACGGTGAAGGGTTACGCCTCCCACGAAAAGCAAACCCTGGAAAGCGTGATCAACGCGCGCAATGTGGCGCTGGCCGACAAGGGCAGCCCGGCGCATCAGGCGCAGAGCGAAGGCTTGCTGGGCGGGGCTTTGAAAAACCTGTTTGCGCTGGCCGAGAGTTACCCGGACCTGAAAGCCAACACCAACTTCCTCGATTTGCAGCGCCAGCTGAGCGAGGTGGAAGGCACCATCGAGAAGGCGCGGCGCTACTACAACGGCAGTGCGCGCGACATGAACAACGCCGTGCAGCAG
Organism: Rhodospirillaceae bacterium; assembly: GCA_016793085.1. Lineage (GTDB taxonomy): Bacteria > Pseudomonadota > Alphaproteobacteria > Rhodospirillales > Rhodospirillaceae. The sequence continues at coordinate 6,540 of JAEUKM010000408.1, read as the reverse complement.
TTCCCCTCCAACCTGATCGCGAGGCCTTTCGGGTTTTCAACGGCCGAGTTCTTCGAGATCGACGCTGCCCAAAGCGCCGCGCGCGAGCCCGTACCGGTGAAGTTCTAGGCGCGGCGCAATGCCCATGCTTCTCCGCGCGTTTATTGCCGCGGTTTTCAGCTTTTGGTTTACGGCTGTTTCTGCGGCCGAGCGCATCACCGATTACACCGCCGCCATTGCCGTTCAGACGAACGGCGACCTCTTGGTCACCGAGCGCATCGGCGTTGTGGCCGAAGGCAACGCCATCAAACGCGGAATCTACCGCGACTTCCCGACGGTGCGCGGACGCACCTGGTGGGGCAAGTACCGCACCGGCTTTAATGTGGTCTCGGTCACGCGCAACGGCGAGAACGAACCCCACTTCACCGAAAGCATCACCGACGGCGTGCGGCTTTACACCGGCAGCGCCGATGTGTTCCTGGAGGAAGGCCCGCACACCTACGAGATCACCTACCGCAGCGACCGCCAGATCGGGTTCTTTGACGATCACGATGAGCTTTACTGGAATGTGACCGGCAACTTCTGGGCGTTCCCCATCGCCAAGGTCAGCGCCGTGGTGACGCTACCCGAAGGCGCGGAAGTGACAGAGACCGACGTGTTCACTGGCCCCTTAGGCGCAACCGGGAAAGACGCGACCATCAGCGCTCAAGGTACCGTGGTGACGGCGCGCACCACAAAACCACTTGAGCGCGGCGAAGGCCTGACTATCGGTATTTCGTTCACGCCCAACCTGATCGCGCGGCCGGGCTTTGCCGAGCGCGCGGTCTATCTGCTGCGCGACAACCTGGGCAGCGTGCTCGCCCTGGCCGGTTTGGCGCTGCTCCTCGGCTATTACATGGGCATGTGGTCCAAGTACGGGCGCGATCCTGCCGAAGGCACCATCGCGCCCGAGTACGCCCCACCCAAGGGCCTGTCGGCAGCGGCCTGCCGCTATGTGCGCGACATGGGGTGGGACGCCAAGGCCTTTACCGCCTCCATTATCGCGCTCGGGGCCAAGGGCTACCTGAAGATGAGCGAGGTTGAGGGCGGTCTTCTCAAAGAAGGGCATTTCACCGTCACGCGAACAGGCTCAAGCGAAAAGGACGCAGGCTTAAGCGACAGCGAAACGCAGATGGCCCGGGCGCTGTTCAAAAACGCGGATACGGTCGCCTTCAAAACCGATCAGTACAAGATCGTCGTGGCGGCGCAGAACACATTGCGCGAAAGCCTGCAGCGGGAATTCGACAGCGTTTATTTTGTGCTGAACCGGGGCACGTTGATCCCGGGATTCGCCCTGTCGGTGCTGACGGCGGGAGCCGTGGCCTGGGCGGCAGACGATCCGGCCGTTTTCGGCTTCGGCATCGTCGCCGTCGCGGTGTTGGCCATGGCGATCACCGGCTACATCGTGCGCCTGCTGCGCGGATTGGCTATCGCGGTCTCGATTATCAAGCGCATCATCAGGCTTCTGCCGTTGATCATTGTCGGCGGCATGGCCGTGCTGCTGAAACCGGGCGAGATCATCGGCGATCTTCTGGCCGGGGCCGATATCATCGCCCTGGCGGCGATTGCGCTGATGGGTGTGGCCAATGTGGTCTTCGCCTATCTGATGGAAGCGCCCACGCAACTGGGCCGCTCCATGATGACGCACATCGCGGGCTTCCAGCATTACTTGAGCGTGGCCGAGAAAGACCGTCTGAATTTCCACAACCCGCCCGACCTGACGCCGGAGGTGTTCGAGGCCATGCTGCCTTATGCGGTGGCGCTGGATGTCGAGCACGAGTGGGGCGAGCAGTTCGATGCCGCCATGGCGCGCGTCGCGGCGGCGGGCCAAACAACCGCCTATTCCAAGCCCCGCTGGTATGACGGCCCCTCGTTCTCGCCCGGCCGCATGAGCAGCTTCGGCTCGCACTTACAGAATGCCGTGGCCTCATCGGTCGCCACCGCCGTGACACCCCCGTCTTCGGGCAAGGGTGGCGGTGGCGGCTTCAAGAGCGGCGGATTCTCGGGCGGCGGCGGTGGGGGCGGCGGCGGCGGCGGCTGGTAAAGCCTTTCCCAGCTTCACGAAACGCTCCCTTGCCCCGCTTCGCGCGCTCCCTATACTGCGCCCCGTTTTCACCCCTTTCTCATCCCTCCTCATCCGACGAGTTCCTTTTCCATGGCGACGTCCACCAAGAAAGCCCCCAAGAAAGTCGTGCTGGCCTACTCCGGCGGCCTCGATACCTCCATCATCCTGCGCTGGCTGCAGGTGGAGAAACAATGCGAGGTGGTGACCTTCACCGCCGACTTAGGACAGGGCGAAGAGCTGGAGCCCGCGCGCAAAAAAGCCGAGCTGATGGGCATCAAACAGATCTACATCGAGGATCTGAAGGAAGAATTCGTCCGCGATTTCGTGTTCCCCATGTTCCGCGCCAATGCCTTGTATGAAGGCGTGTATTTGCTGGGCACATCCATCGCGCGGCCTTTGATCGGCAAGCGTCTGATCGAGATCGCCAACGAAACCGGCGCCGATGCTATTTCCCATGGCGCCACCGGCAAGGGCAACGACCAGGTGCGCTTTGAGTTGACGGCCTATGCCTTGAAACCCGAAGTGAAGATCATCGCGCCCTGGCGCGAGTGGGACCTGGCCTCGCGCACGCAGATGATCGAGTACGCCGAGAAGCACCAGATTCCGATCCCCAAAGACAAGCGCGGCGATGCGCCCTATTCGATGGATGCCAACCTTTTGCACATTTCCTACGAGGGCAAGGCGCTGGAAGATCCGTGGATTGAGGCTGATCAAGACATGTTCCGCCTGACCGTGGCGCCCGAGAAAGCCCCCGACCAGGCTGAATACGTGGAAGTTGAGTTCGCCAAGGGCGATGCGGTGGCCGTGAACGGCAAGAAGCTCTCGCCCGCCAATCTGCTGGCGGAACTGAACAAGATCGCAGGCCGTCATGGCGTGGGCCGCCTGGACCTGGTGGAAAACCGCTACGTCGGCATGAAGAGCCGCGGCGTGTATGAAACCCCGGGCGGCACGGTGCTGCACGTCGCACACCGGGGCATCGAGTCCATCACGCTCGACCGCGAGGCCATGCACCTGAAGGACGAACTAATGCCGCGCTACGCCAAGCTGGTGTACACCGGCTACTGGTTCGCGCCGGAACGCCTGATGCTGCAAGCCGCCATCGACAACACGCAAAAGCGCGTCAACGGCGTGGTGCGCCTGAAGCTATTCAAGGGCAGCGTCTCGGTGGTGGGCCGCAAGTCGCCGAACTCTCTCTATCGGATGGACTACGTGACCTTCGAAGAAGACAGCGTGTACGACCAGCACGACGCCGAAGGGTTCATCAAGCTCAATGCCCTGCGCCTGCGCCTCGGCAAGATGGCGGGCGGCGAATAACCAGCAAGACGGAGCAGCGCCATGACGGATTTGATCCAGACCGAACGTGATGGCGCGATTCTGACGCTACGCTTCAACCGCGCCGACAAGAAGAACGCCATCACGGCGGCCATGTACGCGGGCGCCGCCCAAGCGCTGAAGGCCGCCGAAGCGGACGGCACGGTGCGCGTGGTCATTATCACCGGGGCGGGCGATGCTTTCACGGCGGGCAACGACCTGAAGGACTTCGCCGAGAATCCGCCCAAGGATTCGGGCGCGCCGGTGTTTCAGTTCATGGCGGCGCTGGCAGGCTTCACCAAGCCCGTTATCGCCGCGGTGAACGGTGTCGCCGTGGGCATCGGCACGACGCTGCTGCTGCACTGCGATTTGGCGCTGGCCGTACCGAACGCCAAATTCTCGCTGCCTTTCGTCAATCTGGCGCTAGTGCCGGAGTTCGGATCGAGCCTGCTGCTGGAGCGTTTTGTGGGCTTGCGCAAGGCGCAAGAGCTTCTGATGAGCGGCGAGACCTTTGACGCGCAGACGGCGCTGAACTTCGGGCTGGTCAGCGCGCTGGTGGCTCCCGAAGAGTTGCTTGGCGCTGCTAAGGCCAAGGCGCAGGCCTTGGCCGCGAAGCCGCCATCGGCGTTACGCGCCGCCAAGGCCCTCATCCGGGGCGATCTGGCAAACGTGAACGCGCGCATCGCCGCCGAAGCAAAAGTCTTCGGCGAGCAGTTGCAGTCGGCGGAATTACAGGAAGCCGTGGCGGCGTTTTTCGCAAAACGCGCGCCAGACTTTTCCAGATTCAGCTAATCAATCGCACAAGGCGTCCGGATCACGCCGGCGCGGAATGGCCGCAACAGGATTGGGGCTACTGCCCCATATCAGTGTCGCCCTTCATTTCCGTCATTTTCTGAATGTCCTCGCGCTGCTGACGCTCGAAACGGTCCCATTCATCGGCAGTCTTGCAAATGCGGTCCGCCCCCAAACGCGTGCCGGTCCGGTTTTGGCGCTTGCAGATTTTTTTGTCCGATTTCACGGGCGCGCTTTCTACGACCGAAGCAGCGTTAGGCGACGCCGGTTCAGTTTGCGCCAACGCGGGGATTCCAGCCGACAGCGAGAAGCCAAAAACAACAACCACAGCAAAACGAAACATCTCTCACCTCTTTGATCGGTTTGCGGTCATCATAACCACAAGACGAAAAAAGGTAAAAGGGCCGGGTTTCTTCACAAAGTTGAGACTGGCCCAATTTCTAGGGCAAATACCGCATTTAGCGTACCGGAGTTTCGCGCGCCCGATTTATCGGGGCGGCAAGCGGGTCGGTACCGCCACGTCCGTGACAGCATGGATGGCGCAGGCGGCTTTGAGCGTGTTCACCATCAGGCAGGCGATGGTCATGGGGCCGACACCGCCGGGCACCGGCGTGATGGCCCCGGCCACCTGGGCGGCTTCGGCATAATGCACGTCGCCCACCAGCTTGCCTTTGCCGTCGGGCGTGGCCACGCGGTTGATGCCCACATCGATCACAATCGCGCCTTTTTTAATCCAGTCACCGCGCACCATTTCCGGCCGCCCGACCGCGGCCACCAGAATATCGGCGCTGCGGCAGAGGCCCGGCAAGTCCGTGGTTTTGGAATGCGCCATGGTGACGGTGCAGTTTTCGTTCAGCAGCAGCAGCGAGACAGGCTTTCCGACGAGAACTGAGCGCCCCAAAACCACCGCATTTTTGCCGGCAATGTTGGGCATAACATCGGTGATGAGCATCAGGCAGCCCGTGGGCGTGCAGGCCACCAGCGCATCGCCGCCCGCCAGCAAGCGCCCGGCACGTTCCGGGTGTAGGCCGTCCACATCCTTGGCGGGCGAGAGTGCGCTGATAACGGCGAATTGGTCGATGTGCTTGGGCAAGGGCAGCTGCACCAGAATGCCGTGCACGGCGGGATCGGCGTTGAGCTGATGGACCAGCTTCAACAGATCCGCCTGACTGGTGGAGGCCGGCAGGTCGTGCTGAAAGGAATTCATGCCCGCGGCCGTGGCGGTTTTCTGCTTGCTGCGTACATACACCTGGCTGGCGGGGTCTTCGCCCACCAGCACTGTCGCCAAGCCCGGCGTGATGCCGTGCTTGGCCTTCAGGTCCGCCACCGATACGGCGATGGCCGTTTTCAGGCGGGCCGAGGCTTCTTTTCCGTCAATCACAATCGGAGCAGTCATTATGGGGTCCAGCTTTGCATGAGCGGCACAAGAGTTTCAGGGTCTCCCGACACATGCACCACTTTGCGCCGGTCGGTGTGGCCAGAGATGACCGCGACCGCCGATTTTGGCAAGCCCAGTTTCGCGGCAATCAGGCGGCAGACGGCGTCGTTGGCCTGGCCCTTGTCGGGCGGCGCCGTCACCGAAATTTTGAGTACGACCCCATCCGGCATCTGCATGATGCCGCTGACCGCGTCTCTCGAGGCCTTGGGGGTTGCGCGCACGCTCAGCGTCAGCCCGCCCTGCGTGACCCGGTAGAAGGTCAAGGACGTAGAAATATGGGCTTAGCCGCCGATCATCCAGCCGCGCAGGATGCCGAGGTACGAGCGGACCAGATAGATGGCCAGCAGCAACAGCACCGGCGAGAAATCGAGCCCCCCGAAGGCGGGCAGGTAGCGGCGGATATAGCGCAGCAGGGGCTCGGTCATCTGGTTGACGGCGTTGCCCACGAAGTAGACGAAGCGGTTGTGAGTGTTGATGACGTTGAATTGCGCAAGCAGGCTTAAGACCACGGCGATGATCACCACCCAGCTATAGATGCCCAGGAGTATGTCGATGACATTGATGATGGGAACCAGCAGCACCATGGCGCATCCTTGTTCTAAGGCGTGTTGTTCTAAGGTGTGTTCGGGCGGACAGTGGCAAAACGGTGGGGTGGCAAAACGGAGGTGGCCGCGCGAAACATCCAGCGGCTAAACTAATCAGTGGTCCGGGTATAAGCAAGAAGCGGGCGCGCCAGCGATGAGGCCAGAGATGAAAGCCTTAAGACACAGCCGTGTCAGACACATCCTTGAGCCGGGACTGATGGCCGCGGCGGCGGTTGTGATGCACGCTGCTTTTGCGCCCACCCATGCCCAGGACACGGTTCTGTACGACAAAACCGTGCTGGTGCCGGGCCTGGCTGGGGCGGCTCCCGGCA
>JAEUKM010000377.1 GCA_016793085.1 Rhodospirillaceae bacterium | reverse complement strand
TATATGGCGCAAGACCTGGCGGCCGTGGGCGTAACGCTGGAGGTGCGCAACACCCCCAACGCCGAGATGATCCGCAAAGTGAACTTCGGCGGCTGGGCGGGGCAGGCCTACAACATCGACTTCAATGTCAAACCCAGCCTGGACGCGCTCCGCGGCTTTACGGTCTGCCTGACCCGGCGGGCCTACTTCTGCACGGATGATATGCTGCCCATCATCCGCAACGCCCAGGCCGAGTTCGACATGGCCAAACGCACCCAGTACGTGCGCCAGCTCCTGAAACGCCTGCACGACGACCCTCCCACGCTGTACATGCACGAAACCATCATGATCGACGGCCTGCATAAACGGGTCATGGGCTATGCCCCGGTCAATCTGGTGGTGAACTACCACGCCCTGGATGTGGCCCCCTAATAGGCTGCGGCCCTGCGGCCCTGAAAGCCCCCGCAGGGCCCGGGCCGGGCGCAAACAGGCCGATTCCAGCGCCTGAACCGGCCCTAAAAGGCCCCTCGGGGGCGTCATTCGCGCTTTATTAAGATACTCAAAATACAGTAGAAACCAGTGGTTGGGGCTTGGCCCTGCCGGAACCACCGGCAGGGGGTAATTGTGTGCCAAGTTGTCAGGGTTAAATGAGTATCAAGAAGTTCGATAAAGACCGCCGGGGCGACATCGACATTTTCCTTGGCGAACCGAACGAACAGGTCCGGGAAAGCATGCGCGCCATGCTGCGCGGCGAGGGCTATCGCCGGACCCGGACCTTTGCCCGCATGGAAGACCTGCTGGCGGCCTTCAGCGAAGCCTCGCCCGACCTTCTGATTCTGGCCGACGATCTGCACGAGTCCGCCTTCCAACTGGTCAAGGACATCCGCCATTTCAAGATGGGCCGCAACCCGTTCATCCTGATCACGATGATGGTGGGCCCCGAGAGCGATTCAAAACTGAAGCGCGCCATTCTGGCGGGCGCCGACGACGTGATGATCAAGCCCGTCTCGCCGGGCAAGATGCTGGACCGCATCATCCACTTCACGTTCAACCGCATCCCCTTCATCGTCACCACCGACTACGTGGGACCCGAACGCCGCCGCACCACCGACCGCCCCTCGAAGATCCGCCAACTCATCGTCGTCAACACGCTGCGCGACAAGGCCGAGGGCAAGCGCATCACCGCCGCCGAACTGAACCGGCAGGTGGAAACCTGCATGACCGACGTGATGGCCTCGCGCCTCGACAGCCATGGGCTGAAGCTGGGTTATGTCTGCAACCTGATCCTCAAGGCCTACGAGGAAAAGAAGGTCGACAAGAGCGTTCACGAGAACCTCTTGGTGCTGGTGAGCGTACTGGAAGACGCCGGACGGACAGCGAAAATCCTGGGCGAGCCGGACCTAGCCGAGATTTGCACCAACCTGGCCCGCCAGGTCGAGGAACTGTCCGAAAGCTACGAGAGCCCGCCCGACAGCGGCCTGGCCACCTTGCGCAAGCTGACCCGCGCCTTCGACCTGGCCAAGCAATCCACCGAGAAACGCTTCTCGGCCAATGCCATCCCTGCGGGGACCGAAGAACCCGCCCCCAAGGGCGGCGATGTGACCATCCGGCCCGAAGACCTCTTGAAGGCGTAGCGCGAGGGGTTTTGAGAAGGCCGCGGAATCGGGCGCAAATCCAACGCCCTGCCGCCTGCTGTCACACTCTTGTTATGTCAAAGACTTTTTAAACCGGCGCGGGCTTGGACGCGGCCCGCCGACGCTTGCATCGGTATGGTGAATCCGGGATGATCTCAACCTGGGAGATAGAATGTCGCTCGCTCGTACCCGTACTGGTCACTCGTTTGCGTTGGATGCCGGCTGAACATGCCAAAGCTCGACAAGGACGCGCTCCGGAAAATCACCGTCTACATCGGTGAGAAGAACTATTACGAGCGCCAGCAGCTGCGCGACATGTTCAAAAGCCAGGGCCTGACCCAGATCGTCTGCCACGCCAACCTGCCCTCGATGAAGGAAGTGATGGCGCAGATGGCGCCCGACTTGCTGGTGATCTCGGACGACTTCGACACCGATGTCTTCGCCGCCATCAAGGAAATCCGCAACCAGAAGCTCAGCGATAACCCGTTCATGCTGATCACCATGCTGGTCAGCGCCAACCGGCCCAACTCGCTGCAGCAAGCGATCGGAATCGGCGTCGACGACATCATCGTCAAGCCGTTGACGACCGAGCGCGTCCAGGAACGCCTGAAGCTTGTCACCTTCCACCGCCAGCCCTTCATCGTCACCGACGACTACATGGGCCCGCAGCGCAAGAACATGGAAGTGACCGGCCGCGTGCGGCGCATTCCGGTACTGAACACCATGCTGGAGAAAGTGAACGGCCGCGAATTCGACAAGAACGCCCTCAAGGAGGCCGTGGAAGGCTCGCTGCAACAGGTCTTGCAGGCCAAACTGGATCGCCAGAGCTTCCGCCTGGGCGAAGTGTGCGAGCGCTTGGTGAATGCCTACGATACCGGCAACATCAACGAAGAAGTGCAAAACGATCTGATCATGCTGGCCGTCGTGCTGGACGAAGCGTCGGGCGTCGCCACGAAGCTACGCGATGTCTCGCTGGCGGGGCTTTGCGAACAACTGGCCGAAAACGTGCGCGGTATCGCCGACCACTACGACGACGCCAGCTCCAGCGAAATCGATCTCATCCGCAAGGTCACCGCCGCCTTCAAGATGGCCATGACCTCGGGGCCCGCCGCCGAGGAAGACCAGCCCGACGCCCTCGATCTCGCATCACTGAACTGATCCCGGTTATGTTATCGCGCCGTTCGTCGTTGATATCCGCCGCGGCGGCCTTGGCGCTGCCAGCCCCTGCCTTTTGCGCGGATACCGTGCGCTTGCGTTTCAGCGCCTATCTGGCCCCCGTCAGCCACACCCTCACCCGTATCGTCGGCCCCTGGACCAAATCCATTGTCGCCGACGGCGGCGGACGCATTGCCTTCGATATCTATGCCGGGGGCTCGCTGGGGCGCAGCCCCTACGCCCAATTCGATCTGCTGCGGGCCGGAGTGGCCGACATTGCCTTCGTGCAGCCCAATTACACGACCGGGCAGTTCAAGCAGCTGCAGATCCTGGAAGTGCCGCTGCTGGTGCGTAGTTCGTCGGAAGCCTCGGTGGTCTGCTGGGAACTTTACCGGCGCGGCCTGGTGAAAGGCTTCGAGGACGTGCATGTGCTCGGCTTCTGGA
>JAEUKM010000324.1 GCA_016793085.1 Rhodospirillaceae bacterium | reverse complement strand
GTTCATCGCCGCGTTTCTGGGCCTTGGGCCCGGACCGCTACTCTTCGGCATTCTTAGCGACTGGCTCAATGCGTCAGGGTTGGGCGAGGCGCAAGGACTGCGTTATGCTCTGCTGGCGGGCTCCATTCCGGCCGGACTGATGGCGCTGGTGTTCTTCCAGATCGGCGCCCGCGGACTGCGCGCGGCGGCACGATAAGCCCCGCGCGTGCTTTCATGCCAGCCCCCACAAGCTGCCCAAAACCCAACCTTGAACTTCCTGTTGACGGATCCACAGTGACTGAAAGTGTCGATGAAGAGACGTTCCAATCGCTGCTGAACGTCGTTGAGCGCTTTACCCAGGACGAGTTGATCCCGGCCGAACGCCTTGTCGAGGACACGGACGAGGTGCCGGACAACATTATCCACGCCATGCGGGATCTGGGGCTGTTCGGGTTGTCCATCCCGCGCGTCTACGGCGGGCTGGGACTGTCGCTCTCGCAAGAGGCCCGCGTCATGTTCGAGCTTGGCCGGGCGGCATCAGCATTTCGCTCGGTCATCGGCACCAATGTCGGCATCGGCTCGCAAGGGCTGATCATGGACGGCACCGACGCGCAGAAGTGCGAATGGCTGCCGCGCCTGGCCGCGGGCACGGCCATCGCCTCGTTCGCGCTGACCGAGCCCGATGCGGGCTCCGATGCGGCCAGTATCCGGACGTCGGCAAAACGGGATGGCGACATATATATAATAAGCGGCAGCAAGCGCTACATCACCAACGCTCCCCGGGCCACAGTGTTCACCCTGATGGCGCGGACCGGCCCCCCAGGCTCCGGGGCTGCCGGCATATCGGCGTTCGCGGTGCCCGCCGGCACTCCAGGAATTACGTTGGGCGCGCCCGACCGCAAAATGGGCCAGCGCGGTACAAAGACCTGCGACATTTACTTCGATAATGTCCGGGTACCGGCCAATACGCTGATCGGCGGCGTCGAAGGCCAGGGCTTCAAGACGGCCATGAAAGTGCTGGACCGGGGCCGCATCAACATTGCCGCCTCGGCGATCGGGGCCGCGCGCCGCCTGATCGACGAATCCATCGCCTACGCCTCGCAGCGGCGGCAATTCAATAAGCCCATTAGCGAGTTCCAGCTTGTGCAGGCCATGATCGCCGACAGCTACACCGAATACTACGCGGGCAAGTCCATGGTCATGGACGCGGCCACCGTCTACGACGCGCAAGGAGCAGCACCCCTGCAGGCGGCGAGCGCGAAGTATTTCTGCACCGAAGCGGTGGGCCGCATTGCCGACCGCGCCGTGCAAATTCACGGCGGCGCCGGATATATGGCCGAGTATCCGGTCGAGCGGATTTACCGTGACGTGCGGCTGCTGCGCATCTACGAAGGCACCAGCCAGATTCAGCAGCTTGTCATCGCCAAACGGCTTTTGCGCGATGCGGCGGAAAGAACGGGACAGTAGGGCAGATTATGACACAGCCGCTTCCATCACAATCATCCGCCCAACGCCCGCAAAAATGGCCCGGCTTCAAGTGGGACGACCCGTTGCTGCTGGACGAACAACTGAGCGAGGACGAACGGATCATCGCGGATGCCGCCCGCGCTTTCGCCGCCGCTGAATTAACACCCATCGTGCGCCAGGCCAACCGCACCGAGGTGTGCGAGCCGCAGCTTGTAGCGAAGATGGGACGCGCGGGCCTTCTGGGCCCGACAATCCACGGCTACGGCTGCGCCGGAACCTCCTATGTCGCATACGGCCTGATCGCGCGGGAACTGGAACGGGTGGACTCGGCCTACCGTTCCATCATGAGCGTGCAAAGCTCTCTGGTGATGTACCCCATTTACGCCTACGGCACCGAACAGCAGCGGCAACGCTATTTGCCCAAACTCGCTACAGGCGAATGGATCGGCGCGTTTGGGTTGACCGAGCCTGACTCGGGCTCCGACCCCGGCAGCATGCGCACCCGCGCCCAAAGCCGCGACGGCGGCTATGTGCTGAACGGCACCAAAACCTGGATTACCTCGGCACCTTATGCCGATATCTTTGTCGTCTGGGCGAAGTGCGACGATGGCGTTATCCGCGGCTTTGTCCTGGAGCGCGGCGACAAGGGCCTTGAGACGCCCAAGATCGAGGGCAAGTTCTCGCTGCGCGCCTGGGTGACGGGGCAGATTGCCCTGAATGAGGTTTTTGTTCCGGCCGATCGGCTGCTGCCGTTGGCCGAAGGCTTAAAAGGCCCCTTCGGCTGCCTGAACAGCGCGCGCTTCGGCATTGCCTGGGGCGCCCTGGGGGCTGCAGAATTTTGCTGGCACGCCGCACGACAGTATGGGCTTGAACGCAAGCAGTTCGGCCGCCCTATCGCGCACACGCAATTGTTCCAGAAAAAGCTGGCCGACATGCAGACCGAAATCACTCTTGGCCTAAGTGCGTGCCTTACTGCCGGACGGCTGATGGATCAAGGCAAGCTGGCGCCGGAAGCCATCAGCCTTTTGAAACGCAACAACTGCGGCAAGGCGCTGGAAATTGCCCGCGCGGCCCGCGACATGCACGGCGCCAACGGCATCGCGGAGGAGTACGATGTCATCCGCCATGTGATGAACCTGGAAGCGGTCAACACTTACGAAGGGACGCACGACGTGCACGCGCTGATCCTGGGCCGCGCCCAGACCGGGTTGCAGGCCTTCAGTGCGGCGTCATAAGCCAGACTTCCGCGATAAAAACGAACAGGTGAGTAATGCAAACGCGCGACGTTTTCCTTTGCGACGGGATTCGCACCCCATTGGCCGCTACGGCGGCGCGCTTTCAAGCGTGCGTCCCGATGATCTGGCGGCGCACGTTCTGCGGACGCTGATGGCGCGCAATGCCAAACTCGATCCGGCGCTGATCGATGACGTGATCTTCGGCTGCGCCAACCAGGCGGGCGAGGATAACCGCAACGTCGCGCGCATGGGCCTGCTGCTGGCAGGCCTACCGCCCAGCGTGCCGGGGGCCACCATCAACCGGCTGTGCGCTTCGGGGCTGGACGCTGTCGCCACGGCGGCACGCGCCGTCAGGTCCGGCGAAGCGGAACTGATGATCGCGGGCGGCGTCGAAAGCATGAGCCGCGCTCCCTTCGTGATGCCCAAGGCCACGAGCGCCTTTTCGCGCGATAATGCCGTCTACGACACGACCATCGGCTGGCGGTTCGTCAACCCGCTGATGCAGCAGATGTACGGCACCGATTCCATGGGCGAAACCGCCGAGAACGTGGCCGAGGAGCACAAGGTCAGCCGCGCCGACCAGGATGCTTTTGCCCTGCGTTCGCAGCAGCGCGCCGCGCGGGCCATCGCGTCGGGCCGCCTGAGCCAAGAAATCGCGCCCGTCACCATCAAGGGCCGCAAGGGCGATACCGTCGTCGATACCGATGAACATCCGCGCGCCGACACCACGCTCGATACGCTGGCCAAGCTGCAACCTGCCTTCCGTAAAGGCGGCTCGGTGACGGCGGGCAATGCCTCGGGCGTCAATGACGGGGCGGCGGCGGTGCTGATCGCGTCCGAAGCGATGGTGAAGAAATTCGGCCTGACGCCGCGCGCCCGCATCACCGGGGCGGCGGCGGCTGGTGTGCCGCCGCGCGTGATGGGCATTGGCCCCGCACCCGCTTCGCAGAAGCTGATGGCGCGCCTGAACCTGAAGATCACCGACATCGATATTGTGGAAATCAACGAAGCTTTCGCGGCGCAAGGCCTGGCCTCCACCCGCGCGCTGGGCCTGCCCGATGACGCGGATTTCATCAACCCCAACGGTGGTGCCATCGCGCTGGGTCATCCCTTGGGCATGAGCGGCGCGCGCCTGGCCCTGACGGCCTCCATCGAACTGGGCCTGCGCAAAGCCAAGCGGGCCTTATGCACCATGTGCATCGGCGTCGGCCAGGGCATGGCCCTGATGCTGGACGCGGTCTAACCCTTCATCCGGCGTTGAAAAATGACCGAAGCGATTGCACGCATAGAGCGCCACGCCAACATCGCGGTGCTGCTGATCAACGCCCCGCCGGTGAACGCTTTGGGGCAGGCTGTGCGTGCCGAGCTACAGGCGACAGTCGAACTGCTGCACAAAGATGCTGGCCTTGATGCGCTGGTGATCGCCTGCGAAGGCCGCACGTTTTTCGCCGGGGCCGACATCCGCGAGTTCGACCGCCCGCCGCAGGCCCCGCTTCTGCCCGGTCTGATCAACGCCATCGAAGCAAGCTCCAAGCCGGTCATCGCGGCCATTCACGGCACGGCCCTGGGCGGCGGCCTGGAAGTGGCCCTGGGCTGTCATCTCCGTATCGCGGCCCAGTCCGCCAAGATGGGATTGCCCGAGGTGAAGCTGGGCCTTCTGCCGGGCGCCGGAGGCACGCAACGCCTGCCGCGCCTTGTCGGTCTGAAGAAAGCGCTTGATATGATGGTGTCGGGCGAACCCATCGGCGCGGCGGAAGCGCAAGAATTGGGATTGGTTGACCGTGTCGTGGAAGATCAGGGTTTGATTGATGCGGCCATCGCACTGGCCCGCGATGCCGTGGCCGGGCGCATCAGCCCGCGTAAAACCCGCGACCGGGCCCTTCAAGCACCCGAGGCCGGTTTCTTCGCGGCATACCGCAAGGACAACGCCCGGAAATTCGGCCGGCTTGATGCGCCGCAAGCCATCGTCAAGGTTGTCGAGCGAAGTTTGAGCGCGTCCTTCGATGACGCCACGGCCTTCGAGCGCGCGCAGTTCGACATTTTACGCAGCAGCGCCCAGTCCAAGGCTTTGCGCTATGCTTTCTTCGCCGAGCGTGACGTGAAGAACGTACCGGGCATCGACGTCAAGACGCCCGTTGTTCCGGTTGAAAACATCGGCATTATCGGCGCCGGGACCATGGGCACGGGCATCGCCGTCAATTTCCTGCTGGCGGGCCTGCCCGTCACACTTCTGGAAATGAACGAGGCCGCCCTCACGCGCGGCGCGGAGACCATTCGCAAGATCATCCAACGCAACGTGGAAAGCGGCCGCACCAGCCGTACTTCAGCGGATCAGGCCCTCGGCCTTCTGCACCCCACTTTGGCTTTTAACGATCTCGCGTCCGCCGATCTCGTGATCGAAGCCGCCTTCGAAACACTGGACGTGAAGCAAGACATTTTTACCCGGCTCGATGCGATCGCCAAGCCAGGCGCAATTCTGGCCACCAACACCTCGTACCTCGATGTCGATAAAATTGCGTCCTTCACCGCGCGGCCCGAACACGTTCTGGGCTTACACTTTTTCTCGCCCGCCAACGTGATGAAATTGCTGGAAGTGGTGCGCGGCGCCAAAACATCGGGCCCCGTTCTGGCCACGGCGCTGAAACTGGCGGCGCGCATCGGCAAAATTCCGGTGGTGTCGGGCGTCTGCTATGGCTTCATCGGCAACCGCATGCTGGCGGCCCGGCGCGTGGCGCTCGACAAATCAGTTCTTGAAGGCGCCAGCCCCTACGCCATCGACCGCGTCGCCGAGGAGTTCGGATTCGCCATGGGCCCCTTCCGTGTGTCCGACTTGGCGGGGCTGGACCTCGGCTGGTCGAAAGAGACATCCACCGGCGCGACCATGAAAGAACGCCTGTGCGAGATGGACCGGCGCGGCCAGAAAACAAAGGCCGGCTACTACGACTACGATGATAAAATGAAGCCCTCGGCCTCACCACTCGTTGAGCAAACGATCAAGGATTTAGCCGCGGCAAGGGGCATTCCGCAACGGGCCTGGATCGACGCCGAACTGCTGGATCTGCTATTGACACCCATGATCGCCGAGGGCCGTAAGATTCTGGCTGAAGGCATCGCGCTGCGCGCCTCAGACATCGATGTCGTCTGGTTGCATGGCTACGGCTGGCCCCGCTGGCGCGGCGGCCCCATGTACTATGGCGAGAAACACCCGGTATAAAAACTAAAGCGCAGCGGCCTTACGCCCGCTTGCGGTCTTCTGCGGCCAGGGCTTCGCGCACCACGTCAGCGGTGCGGCGCAAGTGCAATTCGGTCAGGCGGCAGGCCTTTAACACTTGACGGCTGAGAGCGGCTTCAACGATGGCTTCGTGCTCGTCATGCACGCAGCGGTCGGCCGCCGAGCGGGTAAGTGAGATACGCCGGTAGCGTTCCGACTGGTCGTACAGCATACACCGAAAACGGATCAGCCAGGGCGAACCGCACGCCGCCACCAGCGCTTCGTGGAAGCGGCGGTTGGCGTCCTCCCACAGCGGCAGCGATTCATCGCCCTTTTTCTTCAATTTACGTTCCAGCCGCGAGAGTTCGTCGTAAGCCTTGCGCACGGCGGTTTCCCACTCGGGCCCGCCGCGTTCGATGGAACGCTGCATCGCCTCGGTTTCAATCAGCCCGCGCACGCGGGTGATATCCTCGAACTCCTCGATCGAAAGCGGCGCGACCCAGAACCCGCGCTGGCCCTCAATGACGGCAAGCGCATCACCCACCAGACGCGCGAGCGCCTCGCGCAAGGGACTCATGCCCACGTCATAGCGTTTGGTCAGTGCTTCCAGGCGCAGCTTCGAGCCAGGCGCCAATTTCCCCGCCACGATGTCGCGGCGGATACGCTGATAGGCATGGTCCGCAAGTGTCTTGGCAACGATGGCGCCGTTGGCCTGGTCGTCGGTCATGGAACACGCACCCTGCGGACATGAAGTGGAGCGGCAGAGTCGCACGGGGCTTTATGAAGCGCAACATGGCGGCCCGCCGGCAAGGCCGGTGTAGGCCAAATATTTCGATAAAAATACCCATCCTGCCCCTGATATACCCTTAATAATCATATTTTATTCACCTTCCGCCTTTAAAATTTCGAAAATTTAAGCTAAATCCTGGGGGGCCCCGAGTCTGACCCGCCGGGCCCTCGTCCGCGGTCATGCCGAGAACAGACAGCGCATCGCCGATCTAAAAGTGAAAGACACATGAACAAGCTGGATGCACGCGCGGTAAAGACCGGACCGATCGGCCAGTTCATCAACGGCCGGTATGTGCAGGCCGGGCGCGCGACATTCGAGAACCGCCACCCCGCCACCAATGCGGTGATCGGCGTGGTACACGAAGCGGACGCCAACGTGGTCGATCAGGCTGTCGCCGCCGCGCGCGCGGCCCTGAAAGGCCCCTGGGGCAAGACCACGCCGCAGGAACGCGCGGCCATCCTGCGCAAGGTGGCGGCGGGCATTACCGCGCGCTTTGATGAGTTTCTCGCTGCCGAGGTGATGGACACCGGCAAGCCCGTCACCACCGCATCGCATGTGGATATTCCGCGCGGTGCGGCCAATTTCAACTTCTTCGCCGATCAGATCCTCACCGTCGCGGGCGAGGTGTTCAACACCCCCACCCCCGACGGCCGCACCGCCATTAACTACAGTGTGCGCAAGCCGCGCGGCGTCATCGCCGTGGTCTGCCCGTGGAACCTGCCGCTGCTGCTGATGACCTGGAAGGTCGCGCCCGCGCTGGCGTGCGGAAATACGGTTGTGGTGAAACCCTCGGAAGAAACGCCCGCCACGGCCACGCTGCTGGGTGAGGTGATGAACGAGGCGGGCGTTCCGCCCGGCGTATATAATGTGGTGCACGGCTTCGGGCCCCAAAGTGCGGGGGAATACCTGGTCAGCCACCCCGATGTGGACGGCGTCACTTTCACCGGCGAGACGCGCACCGGGGCCGCCATCATGAAAGCCGCCGCCGAGTTCGTGCGGCCCGTGTCGTTTGAACTGGGCGGCAAGAATGCGGCCCTGGTGTTCGCCGATGCCAACATGGACGCGGCCATTGAAGGCACTATGCGCTCGGTCTTCGCCAACTGCGGCCAGGTGTGCCTCGGCACCGAGCGCGTCTATGTGCAGCGCCCGATTTACGATGAGTTTGTCGCACGCCTGAAAAAGGGGGCGGCCGGCCTTGTCTCGGGCGATCCGTTCGCCAAGACCACCACATTGGGCCCGCTCATCAGCGCCGAGCATAAACAGAAAGTGCTGTCGTTCTACGACAAGGCCCGCAGCGAAGGGGCCGAGATTGCTTACGGCGGCGGCAGCCAAAACTTGCCCGCCCCTTATGCCGATGGGCACTGGGTGCAGCCCGCCATCTGGACGGGCCTGCCGGAAACCTCCACGATTATGCGCGATGAAATTTTCGGGCCGTGCTGCCACATCACGCCGTTTGACGACGAAGACGCGGTGATCGCGCTGGCGAACGACAGCCCCTATGGTTTGGCGACAGCCATCTGGACGCAGGATGTGGCGCGCGCGCACCGCGTCGCCGCGCAAATCGAAGTGGGCATCGCCTGGGTGAATTCGTGGTTCCTGCGCGACCTGCGCACCGCATTCGGCGGCTCGAAGCGCTCAGGGATCGGCCGCGAAGGCGGCGTGCATGGCCTGGAATTCTATACGGATCTGCGCAATGTCTGCGTTCTGCTTTAAGCCCGAACAACCACGCGCGACCTGGTGAAGTGATGGCCAAAGCCAAGAAAGACCTGTCCAAAGACAAGGGCGTCCGCGCGGTCGCTGAACTCCTGATGCAGTCGGCCAAAACCCGCACGTCATGCGCGCCCATCGCGGCGCGTTTGCAAGCCCTGGGGGCTGACGCCGCCTATGCCGCGCAGGACATCCAGACCCGCGCGGCCCTGAAGGCCGGACGCAAGATCGTGGGGCAAAAAATCGGCCTGACGTCGACGGCCGTGCAGAAGCAACTGGGCGTGGATACGCCCGATTACGGCATGCTGTTCGACGACATGGCCTACGGCGAGGATGAGGAGATTCCGCTGTCGCGCCTGATGCAGCCGCGCGTGGAAGCCGAAATCGCCTTCGTGCTGGCCCATGGCATTAACAATCCCAAAGCCACCCTCAGCGACGCCGTGCGCGCCATCGCCTATGCCCTGCCCGCCATTGAAGTGGTCGACAGCCGCATCAAGGATTGGAAAATCTCGCTGATCGATACCGTGGCCGACAACGCCTCCAGCGGCGTGTTCGTGCTGGGGGGTGCGCCGAAGAAAATCGACAGCTTCGATCTGCGGCTGTGCGGCATGACCATGGAGCTGAAGGGCGAGGCCGTTTCGTTGGGCTGCGGGGCGGCGTGCCTGGGCAATCCGCTCAACGCCGTGGTGTGGCTGGCGCGCAAGATGGCCCAGGTGGGCCGGCCTTTACGTGAAGGCGATATTGTTCTGTCGGGCGCTTTGGGCCCCATGGTATCCGTGACGCCCGGCGGCGCTTACGAAGCGCATATTTCCGGTCTCGGCCGCGTCTCGGCCGTATTCTCGAAGGCATGATCGCATGGCCAAGATAAAAGTCGCCATTATCGGCTCGGGGAACATCGGCACGGATTTGATGATCAAGGTGCTGCGCAACGCCAAGCACCTGGAGATGGCCGCCCTGGTGGGCGTGGACCCCAATTCCGATGGCCTCGCGTTCGCGCGCAAACACAATGTCTTCGCCACGCACGAGGGTCTGGACGGTTTGCGCAAAGCGTCGGTCTACAAGGACATCGGCATCGTCTTCGATGCCACCTCGGCCAAAGCACATATTGGCCATGACAAGATTTTGCGCGCCGACGGCAAGATCATCTTGGACTTAACGCCCGCAGCCATCGGCCCTTATGTCATTCCGCCCGTGAACCTGGGCGCGCACTTGGCCGCCCCCAACATCAACATGGTCACCTGCGGCGGCCAGGCCACCATTCCCATCGTCGCGGCTGTCGCGCGCGTGGCCCCCGTCGCCTACGCCGAGATCGTCGCCTCCATCGCCTCGAAGTCCGCCGGGCCCGGCACCCGCGCCAACATCGACGAGTTCACCGAAACAACAGCCCGCGCCATTGAAAGCGTGGGCGGCGCCAAGCGCGGCAAGGCCATCATCGTGCTGAACCCCGCCGAGCCGCCGCTGGTGATGCGCGACACCGTGTTCTGTCTGGCCGAAAGCGACGACGAGGCCGCCATCCGCACGTCCGTGGAACAGATGGTCGAGACCGTGCGCGGTTACGTGCCGGGTTATCGCCTCAAACAACAGGTGCAGTTCGAGCGCCTGCACAACGACCCCACCGTGCGCATTCCGGGCCGCCCCGGCCCCGTCTCGGGCCTGAAGGTCTCGGTCTTCCTGGAGGTGGAAGGGGCCGGGCATTACCTGCCCAAGTACGCCGGGAATTTGGACATTATGACTTCCGCCGCGCTGGCCACCGCCGAACGCATCGCCGAAACCCGCGCCAAGGCCGCAGCCTGATGGACAAGCTTTACATCCAAGACGTCACCTTACGTGATGGCATGCATGCCATCCGCCACCAGTATGGCCTCGACCATGTCATCGCCATCGCCACGGCCCTGGACGAAGCCAAGGTTGACGCCATCGAGATCGCGCATGGCGACGGATTATCGGGCTCCAGCTTCAATTACGGCTTTGGCCGCCACGACGACCTGGAATGGATCGAGGCCGTGGCGGGCGCGACAAAGCACGCCAAGCTGACAACCCTGCTGCTGCCCGGCATCGGCACCATCCATGATTTGCAGAACGCGGCGAAGCTGGGCGTGAAGTCGGTGCGCATCGCCACTCACTGCACCGAGGCTGACATTTCCATGCAGCACATCGAGGAAGCGCGCAAGCTGGGGCTGGACGTGGCGGGCTTCTTGATGATGTCGCACATGAACCCACCCGACAAATTGGCGCAGCAAGCGTTGTTGATGGAAAGCTACGGTGCGCACTGCGTGTACGTGACCGATTCCGGCGGCGCGCTGACCATGAACGATGCCGCAACCCGCGTGAAGGCGTTACGCGCGGCCCTGAAGCCCGAAACGCAAATTGGCATTCACGCGCACCATAATCTGTCCCTTGGCGTGGCCAATTCCATCGTCGCGGTCGAGCACGGCGTGATCCGCGTCGATGCGTCCCTGGCGGGCATGGGTGCCGGTGCCGGCAACGCGCCCCTGGAAGTGTTCATCGCCGCCGCCGACCGCATGGGCTGGAACCACGGCTGTGATTTGTTCAAGCTGATGGATGCCGCCGAGGATTTGGTGCGGCCCCTGCAGGATCGTCCCGTGCGCGTGGACCGCGAAACCCTGTCGTTAGGATATGCGGGCGTCTACTCCAGCTTCCTGCGCCATGCCGAGAAGGCGTCCGACAGCTACAACGTCGATGTGCGCGAAATTCTGATGGAACTGGGCCGCCGGCGCATGGTGGGCGGCCAGGAAGACATGATCATCGACGTGGCGCTCGATCTCGCCAAAGGCAAAGACGCTTCCAAACTCGCAGGACGCAACGCATGACCGCCGATATCGCCGTTCTTGCCACCAAGCTCGACGACGCTGCGCGGTTTGCCAAGGCGACGGCCCAGATCGACGGCCCGCCCATTTCCGTGGACGACGCCTACGCCGTACAGAAAGCCAGCATCGATAAACGCTTAAGCCGGGGCGAACGCATCGTCGGCATGAAGATGGGCTTCACCAGCCGCGCCAAGATGATCCAGATGGGCGTGTCGGACCTGATCTGCGGGCGGCTGACCGACGCCATGATGGCCGAGGACGGCGGGGTCATCTCGTTCAAAAAGTTCGTGCATCCGCGCGTGGAACCCGAGGTGGCGTTTCTGCTGCGCAAGCCGCTGATCGGCCGCGTGACGCCGCTGCAGGCGCTGGACGCCGTGGAGGCTATCGCCCCGGCCCTGGAAATTATCGACTCGCGTTATGAAAATTTCAAATTCTCGCTGACCGACGTGGTTGCCGATAACTCTTCGTCCTCGGCCTTCGTCATCGGCCCGTGGCGTCCGCGCGACATCGACATTGCCAACTTAGGCCTGGTCATGAGCATCAACGGCCGGGCGCAGGCTTTTGGTTCGACGGCCGCCATTCTGGGCCATCCGTTACGTTCGCTGGTCTCGGCCGCGCGCCTAGCCGAGGCCTACGGCCTGGACCTGAGCCCCGGGCATCTGGTGATGGCGGGCGGGGCCACCGCCGCCAGCGCCTTAAGCCCGCATATATATGTGGCGCTGGAGATGGAACGCCTGGGCCGTTGCGGCTTCAGCGTGGAGGAATAGCCATGCCGCTCATTCAAGTCAGCATCATGCAGGGCCGCAGCGAGGCGCAGAAGTCCGCCTTCGCCGCCAAGGTGACGGTTGCGGCGTGCGAAACCCTGGATGTGAAGCCCGAGCAGGTGCGCGTGCTGATCAACGAATTGCCGCCGCAGAACTGGTTCGTCGGCGGCGTGGCCAAAGCCGGACCGGGACCGCGCGGCGCATGACCACGAAGGAGATCGAGGCCTTATCACGATTGGTTCGCACTGCCGGACGCGCGCTGGCCCGCGCCGGGCTGGTGCATGCTTACGGTCATTGCAGCGCGCGCCTGAATGCCAACGAATTCCTGGTATCACCGGCCAAACCCCTGGGCCTGGTCAATGAAACCGATGCCTGCGCGGTTGTGCCGCTTGATGGCCCGCTTCCGGAAAATGTGCTGGGCGAAGTGCGCATCCACCGCGAAATCTACCGCCTGCGCCCCGAGGTGAACGGCGTTGTGCGCGCCATGCCGCCCAAGGCCATGAGCCTCGGCACGCTGAAACGCACCCCCAAAGCTCGTCATGGTTTCGGGGCCTATTTTTACCCCGGCGCGCCGCTATGGGACGATCCGCAGTTGCTGCGATCGGACGATCAGGCCCATAAGCTCGCGGTCCAGATGGGTTCTGCCCGGGCCATCGTCATGCGCGGCAACGGCGTGGTGACGGCCGGCGCCTCGCTGGAAGAAGCCGTGGTGCTGACGTGGTATCTGGAAGACGCAGCCCGCGTGGAGCTCGATTGCCTTGCCGCCGGGATAAGCGATGCAGGCTTGCTCTCGGCTGATGAAGCCGCCGCCCGCGCCACGTGGTCAGGGCGTATTCTCGAACGCATGTGGGACTACCTGACCCACGGCTTGACCTGAACAACGCTTGCTTTCAAGCAGCGCCCTCAAGCCGCCGTTGTCATCTTGAAGATGCCCTGAGCGTTCGAGCTGTCGAAGCCGAGATCGAGCTTCCGCTCGCCGGTCGCGGCATCGGTCATGCTGTCGCGGCTGATGAACTCGTAGAACGAGCCCGGCACTTCACGGACGATGACCGAACCGTCGCCGCGCCGGAACTTGCGCATGACCATGGCCGCGCGCAAGGCCGTCTGCCGCACGCGGCCCGAGGCTGAAACCTCCACGGCGTCCTTCATGGGCCGGCCCAGATTCTTTTGGGCCTGGGCCAGAGCATCCACATCGGCCACCCGGTCGGTGGCGTGGTTGAATGTATTGCCTTCCGTGGCGATCCAGGCCATCTCGGCGGACTCGGCCAGCAGTGTTTCGTAATCCGACAGCTTGGGCGTGTCGTGCTGGCAGGCAAAGCAGGCCAACAACTGCGGCAGAAGCGTCATCGCCTGGCTGATGGAGAGCGCGCCGTTCTGTTCAATCCGCGCCAGGAGGTCTTTGGCCTCCGGGCTCAAGGGATCGCGCGAGCGGCCTGTTACACCACGCACGGCTTTTTGAAATGGCTCCGAAAACTTTTCCGGGTGTAGCTCGCTGATGAAGAATTGCGCGATATCCTCGGGGTAATCGAGCTGCTTGTACGAGCGGCCCGTCATGCGCAGCTTATCGAGCGGATAGACCTCGGCCAGCACGTAACCCAATGGCCGCAGGAGGCGTACAATGGCTTCCTCGCCCGCCGGAAGCCCGCCCATGCCCGTCATGGCCACCGTGCGCAGCGCGCCGTGGTCGTGGAACACCTTGGCGCCGTCGCGCAGGCAATCCTGCACGTAGGCCTCGGCGAAGGGCACGCGGTTCAATACATCACTGAACAACGCCATGTTGAGAGCCTGCGCCAGGACAGCACGCGACACCGTTGCACCGGAAGCCTCCAGCGCCGGATGCACCGTCATCACGCGGGCCAGCATGGCGCTGCGGTCCAGGCCGACTATGCTGTTCAAAAGGGCGTATAAGGGGGGCGTCATGACAAACTCCGGGCGGCGGCCCTTGGCGTCGCGGCATCGTACCAGGGGCATGCGGCCTATTAATTTCGAAATTTAAGCGGTTTAACCTTGACCTATGCCGTAAAGACCCGTCCGGTCATGCGGCAGTGCGGCAAAGGAGATGCGTAAAAGAATACCTATATTTATGGGAATACTCACACGCCCGGCGCGTTTTACGTGATCGGCTGTTGACGCAGGCGGGCGAAGGCCGTACCTGTGGGAGCGTCATTTTGTCGATATTTTTACAGGCGCGTCATGGCTGAGATTCTCGGCATCGGCATCTCGCACTATCCCCCCTTAAGCGGCCACGACGACGCCATGGCCGGAATTTTGCGCGGACGCCTGCAGGACCCCGACGTACCCGCCGCTGCCAAAGACATGCGCAACTGGCCCGCCAAGATGCGCGAGGAGTGGGGCGATGATGACGGCGTGAAGGGCGCGGCACAGCATCGCGAAGACATGCTGAAGGGCTTGCGTAAAACCCGCGCCGCCATCGATGCTTTCAAACCCGATATCGTGCTCATCTGGGGCGACGACCAATACGAGAACTTCAAGGAAGACATCGTTCCGCCCTTCTGTGTGCTGGCCTATGAGGACATGGTGGTGCATCCGTGGGCGCACGCCTCCGAGTCCGCCATGTTCAGCGCCAAGAAGGATGAGTGGGGCAGCGGACGGCCCAACGCCTGGAACGAAACGGGCAAGACCAGCATGGCTCTGAAACTGCACCGCGAGGCGGCGAAGCACTTGGCCAGTGAACTTCTAGGCGCGGACTTCGATGTGGCTTACGCCTACAAGCCCCTGCATCATCCGGGTCTGTCGCACGCCTTCCTGAATGCGCTCTTGTATCTCGATTACGACCGCAAGGGCTGGCCCTACCCGGTGCTGCCGTTCCAGATCAACTGCTACGGCCGCCATGTCATCAGTTATCGCGGCTTCATCAGCAAACTGGCCGAGCGCGGCCGGCCGCTCGACCCACCCTCGCCCAGCCCCAAACGCTGTTTCGACATGGGGGCTGCGGTCGGGCCCATCCTGAAGGCCAGCCCCTGGCGCGTGGCGCTGGTGGCTTCGTCCAGTTGGTCGCACGCCTTCCTGTGCGACAAGACCTGGCGCATGCAGCCCGACATCGCCGCCGACCGATTGCTGTACGACGCTCTGGTGAAGGGCGACTACGCAACCTGGCGCAACTACCCGCTGGTCCAGATCGAGGACTCCGGCCAGCAGGAAGTGCTGAACTGGTTCGCGCTGATGGGTGCCATGCAGGCCCTGAACCAGCCCTGCACCTGGAGCGACTTTGTGGAGACCTATGTTTTTAACTCCAGCAAAGTGGCGGCGATTTTCGAGCCGAAGGGTTAAATCCCGCCACACCGTGACATTCGGCAGCGGGCACGGCATGCTGGGCCACGCATTGCAGCCCCGAGGTCGCCTATGGCAGCCCCCGAAAACGGTTTTAAGCGCGCCCTGAAGGAAGGCCGGCGCCA
>JAEUKM010000311.1 GCA_016793085.1 Rhodospirillaceae bacterium | reverse complement strand
TCAGGCCGGACAAGGTGAAGGTGCGGACAACGCCGCGCCGTTCGCCTCGGATGAAGGCGTGCCCGCCGTGTACGACGGCGACAGCGCCGACCCCTCGCCGGTACTGGAGCAGTCCACCGGCGATGACGCGCCCGCCAACGGCAGCAAGCGCCGTGGGTTCTTCAGCGCGGTGAAGGAAGCAGCCTTGTCGTGGACACGCAGCGACGCGCCCGAGGCAACGCCCGCTCCGGCCCCGGCGCAGCCCGCACCCGTGGAACCGCCACCGGCCCCAGTACCGCCTGCTCCTGTGCCACAAGTTCAGGCCGCGCCCACACCTCCTCCTCCGCCACCGGTGGTCGAAGAAGTTCCGGCCGGTCCGCCGAAAAAGGGCTGGTGGAGCCAGCCGAAAGGCTAAGCAAGCAGATTTACGATTGAGGCCTGGTGCGCAGCCAGGCCTCAATGCGTTTCAGGCCCTCGGCGACGTCCGCTTCCGACACGGCATATGACAGCCGCATCCAGTGCGTACCGTCGAGCGGGTCGAAATCGAGGCCCGGCGTCACCGCCACGCCCGCCTCATGTAAAATGCGCTTGCAGACCTCGGGCGAGTCCATGCCCAGGTGCGCCACGTTGACATAGAAATAGAACGCGCCGTCGGGCGGCGAGAATTTCGTGAGGCCGATCTCGGGCAGGCGCTTCAGCAACGTCTCGCGGTTGCGGGCATAAACACCCACATTTCGTAAGAGCTCGGGCATGCAGTCGAAGGCCGCAAGCCCCGCGTGCTGGGAGACAGCGGGCGGCGAGATGAACAGATTCTGGGCCAGGCATTCGACGGAGCGGTAGAGATCGTCGGGCACAACCATCCAGCCCAGGCGCCAGCCGGTCATGCTGAAGAACTTCGAGAAGCTGTTGATGACCACGGCCGAGGGCGACAGGCTGGCCGCCGTCACCGCTTCCATGCCGTAAGTGATGCCGTGATAAATCTCGTCCGAGATCAGGCGAATGCCGTTTTCGTGGCAGTACGCTGCAATGTCGCGGAACACCTGGGGCTCGATCATCGAGCCGGTGGGGTTGGCGGGGCTGGCCACGATCACGCCGTCGGGCTTCAGGCGTTTCAGGTGATCGACCGAGATGTTGAACCGCGTTGCGGCGTCCACGGGCACCAACTCGGGTGTGATTCCATAAGCGTTGAGGATGTGCCGGTACGACGGGTAGCCGGGCGCGGCCACGGCCACGCGCGCACCCGCATCGAACGCGGACAGAAACGACAGCGTGAACGCCGATGAAGACCCGGTGGTGAGAAAAATGCGGTCAGGCCGCACACTGGCCTTGTAGGTGTCGCGGTAGTGGCGCGCGATGCGCTCGCGCAACGGCGCGATGCCGTCCGCCACGGTATACCCCAACGTGTGCTTGCCGATCAGGCCCGCGACGACCTTGCCGGCATCGGCCGGAAGACCCGTGGACGGCTGGCCCACTTCCAGATGCACGATGTGGCGCCCTTGCGCTTCCAGGTTGGCCGCATCGCGCATGACATCCATGACGATGAACGGCGGCACATTGCCACGTTTCGAGGATTTGAATGTCATCGCGGCGTATCCGGCCCGAAGGTTAGCCCAAGGCCGCTGCCTTTGGGGTCCGCGAGTGTGCGGCAGCCTAGTCCTAGGATCGAAAGGCCGTCGCGGCACACGGCGGCGGTCATGGCCCCGTTCTCGCCGTTGGGCGAAAGCCCCTGCACCGCCGCGCGCACATCATCGTAGGCCACGTTGTCCACCACCCACGCGGAGACGGTTTTTTCCACCAACGCTTTGGCGGCGGGCCCATGTGCCGCGCCGATGAACACCACGGTTGTGCGCGGCGCATCGAAGCCGATCACCGGCAGCATTGTGAGTGGTCTGGCTTCGGCCAGCAGGTAGCCGGTCCCCGGACCAGTGCGCCCCGTTCCGAAAGGCGCGCCCATGGACATCACGCACGCGACCGCCATGCCGTTTTTGTCGCCCACGGCGAAAATGGTGGCGGCATCGGCGGCAACAGATGCGTTTTCAGGCTCACCCGCGCCATCCAGCGCCACGCCCGCATGATCGGCCTGCACGGCTGCGCGCCACGCGGGTGCTGCCGTACCGATGGAACCAGCACTTTGCGTGCGCAACGTTTGCAACGTTTCGGCCATCAGCGGCAGACGTACTTCGACGCCGGCGCCCACGAACTGGCGGCGGCGGTCCATGAAGGCTGTCAAGGCCGCCTGGTCGCCCATCAGCACGCTGCCGTGCGCGGCAAGATCGGCGGCCAGGGTTTTCGAGACGGGAAAACCGAACCGCGCCAGGGTTTCCGCCGAGGCCACGGCGTTGGACCAGCCGCGTGCCCCGTAACGCGCCAAGAGCGCTGCGAACGCGCGGGGCGTGTTCTGGTTGAAATCGAGCACTTCGGTCTTGCGCGCCTTGGGGTCGTAGACAGTGCACACGCCCCCGCCGCCCAGGCCCGCGCGCGACGGCAACGTGACGGACAGCGACAATCCCACGGCGGCAGCGGCATCGGCGGCGTTACCGCCCGCCAGCATCATGTCGCGCCCGGCCAGGGTCGCGCGCGGCTCATCGGACACGATGACGCCCGAAAACCCCCGGTTGCCGGGAGGCGCTGTTTCAGGCGACACCTGCACGCCGCACGCCGCAAGGAATGGAACAGCCATCACACAGAAAAGTAATGCTTTCGCGCTGCGCAAAAGGCCGGGAATTCGCCATATTTCGCCTATATCGGCAAAGCGGCCGGATGGGCTAATTTCGGCGGTCGGATCATCGGTCTGGTACGGAAACGGCATGACGCTTCGGGCGGGACTACGCGGAAAATTCGGGCCAACTGTCACGCGACTGACACACGCTGGCGTGCTGGCAGGCGCCGTGCTTGCGTGGGTGATTGGTAGCCCCACGCCCGCATCGGCGCAAGGCTTCAGCGTCATCCGCGACACCGAGATCGAGAACACCCTGGCGGCTTACGGCAAACCGCTGTTCGAGGCCGGGAACATCCCGCCCCAGTCGGTCACCATTCGCCTGATCAACGACGACAGCATCAACGCCTTCGTGACCCAAGGCCAGATGATGTTTTTCCACACCGGCCTGTTGCTGGTCGCCAAAACCTCCAATGAAGTCATTGGCGTCATGGCGCACGAAACCGGCCACATCGCCGGCGGCCATGCCGCTACCTTCGGCGACCAGATCGCCGCCGCCAGCACCACGGCCCTTCTGGCGACGCTCCTGGGCGTCGCGGCGGGCGTGGCTTCGGGCAATCCGGATGTGGGTGTGGCCATGGCGCTGGGTGGCCAGGGCAGCGCCATGCGCATGCTGTTCGCCTTCAGCCGCGGCCAGGAATCCTCGGCCGACCAGTTCGCCATCAAGGTGCTGAACGCCACCGAGCAGTCGCCGCGCGGCCTGTACGAATTCTTCAACCGGCTGGCGGGCCAAGAACTGCTGATTACCGACCGGCAGGACCCTTACGTGCGCACGCACCCGCTCACCCGCGAACGCATGAGCACCGTGCGCAACGCCGTTGAGATATCGCCCTTTGCCGACAAGCCCCCCGACCCGGCGCTGGAGCGCGAACATCACCGTATGGTCGCCAAGCTGTTCGCGTTCCTGAAGCCGCAGATCACCACGCTGCAAAAATATCCCGAGACCGACAAAAGCGCTGAAGCACGCTATGCGCAGTCCATCGCCTACTACCGCCGCGGCCAGCTTGATAAGGCATTGCCCCTCATCGACGGCCTGATCGCCGAAGACCCCAAAGATCCCTACTACTGGGAACTGAAAGGCCAGATGCTGCTGGAAAACAGCCGCGTCGCCGAAGCGGTGACCGCTTATCGCCAGTCCGTGCGGCTCTTGCCCAACGCGCCGCTGATTTTGGTGTCCATGGCCCATGCCATGGTGGAAACCGGCGACCCGGAATTCGCCAAGGAAGCTCAAGCCGCCTTGGCCTTGGCCCTGCGCCAGGACCCCGACGACCCGTTTGCGTGGGACTTGGCCGCGAAGTCCTATCTGCAAAGCGATCAGCCCGGCATGTCGGCCTACGCGGCGGCCGAGAGGGCATTGCTTTTGGGCCAGTTCGGCGATGTCGTCCGCTACAGCCGCGATGCGGAAAAGCTGCTGGAAAAAGACACGCCGACTTGGTATCGCCTGCAGGACATCAAGGTCACGGCCCAGAATTCCTTGCAAGAGCTGATGGACAAACGGCGTCGCTAGCCTTCAGGCGAATGTGATCGGCGGCGCTCGAGGAAACCGAAGCCAAAACCCAGCGTGCGCGTTATGAAGGCGGTTTGAACCGCAACCGGCCCCAAATAACCCAAAAAATTGGGCTGTACCGATGAAGATGAATAGGAATGCTTGAAATGAAATTCTCCTGGTCTTTCGCTGCGTTTGTGCTGGCCCTGGCCGCGATCCTGACCGAGCCGACTGTTGCCCAGGACAAGGCTTCAGCCGTGAAAGCCGCGTCCGAAAAGACAACGCCCGAGAAGAGCGCCTTCACGCCCGCCCAGCGCGAGGAATTGAAAGTCCTGTTCCGCGATTACCTGATCAAGAACCCCGAGGTTCTGGCCGAGGCCATCCAGGCCTTGCAGGCCAAGGAAGAAGCCGCCAAGGAAGAACGCCGCGAGGCGACCATCGCGATGTTCAAGGACGCGCTTTATAATCCCAAGGAACAGACGATCCTGGGCAACCTGCAGGGCGACATCACGATCGTCGAGTTCTTCGATTATAACTGCGGCTACTGCAAGTCGATGTTCAACGACCTGATCAGCACCATCAAATCCGACGGCAAGATCAAACTGGTGTTAAAGGAATTGCCGATCCTGGGGCCCAACTCGGTGACAGCCACCAAGGCAGCACTCGCCTCGCGCAATCAGCGCAAGTACCCCGAGTTCCACCAGGCGCTGATTTCCTACAAGGGTCCGGTCAATGAAGCGGCTATTACGGCGGTCGCAAAGGGTGTCGGCCTGAACGTCGAAAAGCTGCTGGAAGACATGAAAGACCCTGCCTTCGATGACATCATTGAGAAAAACCGCGATCTCGCCCAAGCCATGGACGTGACCGGCACGCCCGCCCTCTTGGTCGGTGGCACGTTCGTGGGTGGGGCCATCGGCAAGGACAAACTGAAGAATTTGATTGCGGACGCCCGCAAGCAGAAGTCATAACCTGTCCTGATGTCCGACTTCAGTGAAAAAGAGCGTACCCGGTTCCGCCGATTACTCGAGGTAGCGAACTCGACCACCTTTGCGGGTGAGCGCGAAGCCGCCCTGGGGGCCGCCACGCGCTTGGCCGAGACGCACGGCATGAGCTTGCGCGAAGCCGCCGGCATGGCCGAGGAAAAAGAGGAGCGTGCGACCGCCCACCGTCCACGCCCCCGGCCCAAAACCACTGCCGCCGAGCCCTGGCCCGAAAACGTCCATACTGCGCACCGCTTTCACAGCGCGTTTCATCCGCGCCAGCGCGAGGCCGCCGCGAACACGCAGCACTTCAAGACCGACCTGGACAGCATTGCCGCCGATAAAAAACGCTTCGAGGAGGCCATGGCGGATGCCGTGCGGCGCGGCCTGGATGCCGAGGAACGCCGCCGCGCCGAACGCCTGGCGGCTATCGAGCATGCCGCCCGGCGCCGCTCGTCGCGCCGCTGGCGCCCACGCGCCGAGTTCGTCCGCGTTCTATTGAAGGAAACGCGCATGAGCGCGCGCGATATCGCCGCCACCGTGGGCGTGACCATTCACGAGGTCTTGCGTGAAAAGCTGCTGCTGCGGCGCGCCGCCGAAGGCACGGCGGGCTAATTCAGCTTATTA
This sequence comes from Rhodospirillaceae bacterium, assembly GCA_016793085.1. Lineage (GTDB taxonomy): Bacteria > Pseudomonadota > Alphaproteobacteria > Rhodospirillales > Rhodospirillaceae. The sequence continues at coordinate 354 of JAEUKM010000311.1, read as the reverse complement.
GCGTTTCAGATCGCGCGTCTGCTGCATCATCTCGTCGGCGGTGCGCAGCACCGTCGCCGAGCTTGAATACGCGCGCTGGGTGACGATCATTTTCGAGAATTGATCGGCCAGATCGACGTTGGAGGATTCCAACGCACCCGAGACGATCTGCGCCAGCCCGGTAATTGAGTCCAGGCCCTGCAGGCGCAGCTCGCCCGCTTCACGGCTCTGCGCGAAGTAGTTGCCGGACTTGGCTTCCAGATTATTTTCAGCCGCGAAAGTAGCGATCGGCAGCTTGAACAGCGGGCGTGTGCCCTGGTTGGTGTAGCTGCCGATCAGCACGCCGTCTTCGTTGAAGTAAGTGGCGGCCAAGCG
>JAEUKM010000310.1 GCA_016793085.1 Rhodospirillaceae bacterium | reverse complement strand
TTTTTGGCGGTTGCGGCCGTTGCGGCGGTGTTGTCGGGCTGTGTGAACAACCAGGTGCCCCCGTGCCCCTCGGTTCGCGTGGACAGCACCACGGCGCGGCTGACCCAGTTCAAGGAGGGGGCGGGCCGGGACATTACCGATGTCGCCTACCAGGCCGAAGTGGTGGCTTATCAGGGGGAATGCAACTATTCCGACGACGGCGTGTCGGTGAACATGGACCTCGATTTTGCCATCGCAACCGGGGCAGCGGTGCAGGCGGGCCCGGTTTCGATCTATTACTTTGTGGCCATCCCCCAGATGTTCCCGCAGCCCGCGGGCAAGCGGGTGTTCGTGCTGAAGCATACCCTTCCGGCCACACCGGGCGTGCGCTCCAAGGTGCGGGAAAACGGCATTAAGGTCTTTATCCCCTTGAAAAAGGACGAGCCTGGGGCCTCCTACGACGTTTATGTCGGCCTCCAGCTCGACAACACGCAGCTTGATTACAACCGCAGTCAGCGCCCGAAATAGGCTTGGTTTTACGCCTGTTTTCAGGGCCCTAAAGTTATCCACAAAAATCGCGGACGCGCGGCCCCTCCGGCGTTGACCAAAGGGACCGCTTTGGCCAAAGTCCGCAGACTACCGTGCAACCCCACGGAAGAGACCGCTGGGCCGTGTTCTTGAACATGATCCGGCGGCGCCGAAGGAGAAACCGCCCTCGGAAACTCTCAGGCAAAAGGACCGCGGGGTGATAGGTACTCTGGAAAGCAGACGCTGTTTTTGCGGCGTCTCACCGAAGATGTAAGCCGGGGCCTTAGGGCCCGGGTGAATCTTTCAGGTTCTCCGACAGAGGGGGGCGCTTGGGCGGGCAGGACTCTGACTCCGCGCCGGGCGAACCGAAAACCCCTGGAGAGCCCCTTGGCCGATCCCGCCGCCGACATCAAAACCACGCCGCTTCACGCGCTGCACGTTTCGCTCGGCGGCAAGATGGTGCCCTTCGCCGGCTACAGCATGCCGGTGAACTACGGCATGGGCGTGCTGAAGGAACACTTACATACCCGCGCCCAGGCCGGGCTGTTCGATGTCTCGCACATGGGCCAGGCGGAACTGACGGGCGCTGATCCGGCGACCGCCCTTGAAACCCTGATCCCCGGCGACCTCAAGGCGCTGCCGCCCGGGCGCATCCGCTATTCTACGCTGCTGACTGAAAGCGGCGGCATTATCGACGATCTGATGGTCACGCGCCCCGCCGAGCCCGAGCTGGCGGGCGGGCTGTTCCTGGTGGTCAACGCCGCCTGCAAGGACGGCGACTTGGCCCATATCGAACGCCGTCTGGCCGGAAAGGTGACGGTGAGGCGCCGCGACGATCTGGCGCTCCTGGCGCTGCAAGGACCCGTGGCCGCGGCCGTGCTGGCGCGCTTCGTGCCCGGCTGCGATGCCATGCCCTTCATGTCGAGCCGCGTGGACCGCTTTATGCTGCCGGGCGGTGCGGCTGTTCCTGTGCGCCTGTTCCGCTCGGGCTACACCGGCGAGGACGGCTATGAAATCTCGGTGCCCAACGACGCTGTGGAAAAAGTCGCCAAGGCGCTGTTGGAACAAGCGGAAGTAAAGCCCATCGGCCTCGGTGCCCGCGATTCGCTGCGCCTGGAGGCGGGGCTTTGTCTGTACGGCAGCGATATCGACACCTCCACCACGCCCATCGAGGCGAACCTAAGCTGGATCATCTCCAAGCGCCGCAGGCTGGAAGGTGGCTTTCCCGGCGACAAGAAGATCATCGAGCAGATCAACACCGGCGCGCCCAAGTTGCGCGTCGGCATCAAGCCCGAGGGCCGCGCGCCGGCCCGCGCCCATACCGAAATCTTAAGCGACGACGGCGAGCCCATCGGCGAAATCACCTCGGGCGGTTTCGGCCCCAGCGTGAATGGTCCGATTGCCATGGGCTACGTGAAAACCGCCTACGCCACGCCCGGCACGAAAGTGCAGTTGATGGTGCGCGGCCAGGCCTTGCCGGCCGAGGTCGTCGCCATGCCCTTCGCCCCCCACCGCTATTTCAAAACCAAAGCCTGAACTCAAAGGAAACGCACGATGGCCCAGCTTCGCTTTACCAAAGACCACGAATGGGTGCTTGTGGACGGCAACACCGCCACCGTGGGCATCACCGATTACGCCCAAGGCCAGTTGGGCGACATCGTGTTCGTGGAGGTTCCGGCCCCCGGCAAGGAACTGAAGGCGGGCGGAGACGCCGCCGTGGTGGAATCGGTGAAGGCCGCCAGCGAAGTGTATGCGCCGATTACGGGCGCGGTCACCGAAAGCAACGCGGCCCTGCCCGACGCGCCCGAAACCGTGAACGCGGACCCGCAAGGGGCCGGCTGGTTCTTCAAGATGTCTATCGCCAACCCGGCCGAGCTGGACGCGCTGATGGACGAAGCGGCTTACGAAAAGTACCTGGGCGAATTGAGCTAAAAAGGACGGCACCCCGATGCGCTATCTCCCCTTAAGCGACGACAACCGGCGCGAAATGCTCGCCGCCATCGGCGTGAGCACGGTCGATGACCTGTTCGCCGACATTCCTGCACCCGCGAAAGCCAAGGCCAAGTTCGACCTGCCGAATTCAGCCAGCGAGATCGAGGTGGAGCGCGCGCTGACGGCCCTGGCCGCCAAGAACTTGAGCGCATCCCAGGCCCCGAGCTTCTTAGGCGCCGGCAACTACCGTCATCACACGCCTGCGTCGTTGGATTACATCATCCAGCGCGGCGAATTCCTGACCGCCTACACACCCTACCAGCCCGAGATCAGCCAGGGCACGCTGCAGACGATCTACGAATTCCAGACGCAGGTGGCCCTCATCACCGGCATGGAGGTGGCCAACGCCTCCATGTACGACGGCGCCACGGCGTGCGCCGAAGCTGCCGCCATGGCCTGCCGTGTCACTAAGCGCGCCAAGGTGCTGGTGTCGGGCGGCGTGCATCCGCACTACCGCGATGTCACCGCCACAGCCTTGCGCTTCATGGATTTGCAGACCGAGTGCCTGTCGCCCGATCCCATGGGCGTGGAAGACCTGATCGGCCGCGTGGGCGCTGATCTCGCCTGCGTCATCGTCCAGACACCCGGTTTCTTCGGCCACCTGCACGATTTCAC
>JAEUKM010000219.1 GCA_016793085.1 Rhodospirillaceae bacterium | reverse complement strand
GCAGGACCTTCACCAAAGCTCCGGACACTTCAGCCAAGGTCGGTATCCTTATAAATCGTTTGAACTATTCTGGAGAAATAATCACGGGCCACCCTAACGGCCACCCCGAGACAGATATTTGAAATTCCGCCGCACTTAAGGGGTGGGCGGAACAGCCCGGTATTAGGCTTCGGCGGCCGCGGCCGCGTCTTCGGCGGCCTTCTTGGCGCTGCGCGAACGGCTGCGGGCCTTCTTCACCACGACGGTCTTTTCATCGCCGTCATCGGCCTTGCTTTCGCCTGGCAGGGCTTCGGTTGCAGCGTTTTCCGCTTCACCGATATCCACGCCGGCAGACTTCATTTCGTCCGAAATGCCGTCCAGCACGGTGTTGGCGATCAACTCGCAGTACAGCTTGATGGCGCGGATAGCGTCGTCGTTGCCCGGGATCGGATACGTGATGCCGGCGGGGTCCGAGTTGCTGTCCAGGATCGCCACCACGGGGATGCCCAGCACCTTGGCTTCGGCGACCGCGATGGTTTCCTTGTTGGTGTCGATGACGAAAATGATGTCAGGGCGGCCGCCCATGTCCTTGATGCCGCCCAGCGAACGGTTCAGCTTGTCGCGCTCGCGCGACAGGTTCAGCTGTTCCTTCTTGGTCAGGCCGGCCAGCTTCTGTTCGTTGCCGAACTGCTCTTCCAGGTCCTTCAGGCGCTTGATCGAGTTGGAAACGGTCTTCCAGTTGGTGAGCGTGCCGCCCAGCCAGCGGTGGTTGACGAAGTACTGGCCACAACGCTCGGCGTACTCTTTTACCAGTTCCTGGGCCTGGCGCTTGGTGCCGACGAACAGCACGCGGCCGCCGGCGGCGACGGCATCATGGATGGCCTTCAGGGCGCGGTCCAGCATCGGCACGGACTGCTGCAGATCGATGATGTGAACGCCGTCACGAACGCCGTACAGGTACGGCTTCATTTTCGGGTTCCAGCGGCGGGTGTTGTGGCCGAAGTGCGCGCCCGCTTCGATGAGCTGACGCAGCGATACGGTCGGTATCGACATATGGTAGTTTCCTTTTCCGGTTCATGCCTCCGCGGACGGGGAACCAGTTCAGGGACGAAAGCCCCGAACCAGCACCGGACCGACACCTGGGAACACCCCAGCCGCCGTAAATCCGCGTGTGGAATGGCGCGGTTTGTATAGACCCTGGGGATAAAGCGCAAGAGGCGAGAAACGAGCTGAAGAAGGCTTTATAAGCCTTTGAAAAACCTAAATTTCCCTGATCTCCAAAATCCCTGGCACATTCTTGAGACCCGCCAGTGTCTTAGGCTGGATGGCGTACTGTCCGGGCAGGACGATCTCAACCCATGATCCGTTGGACCGCGCGGCCAGGGTGATCCGGCCGTTGCCCCGCCCGTCGGCGGCCAGCAAATCCTGTAATTCGGTCAGCGGCAGGCTGTCATTCACGGCCAAGCGCAGGTTCTTCAGGCGCGCGGCCAGCGCCTTTTCCAAGGGGTCCGCCCGCGTACATTGCAGCCGAATACCCCGCTCATCGTCAATCTGGGCATCGAGGGTTAGCAAGACCGGCGCGCCCGAGTCCATGAGATCGCGCGACGCGGCCAACACTTCAGACCACATCGCCACTTCAAAGTTGCCCGTATCGTCCGACAGCATCACGAACGCATACTTGTTGCCGCGCTTGCCGACGCGTTCCCGCTTGGCCACGACGGTGCCGGCCATGCGGATCGGCTTGGCGCAATCATGCGGTGTCAGACGCGGCACATCGACCGCCTTCTTGACCTTCAGCGCGTCCAGCGTACCCGCATAGGCGTCCAGCGGGTGGGCCGAGAGATAGAACCCGATGGCCTCGAACTCGTTGGCGAGTTTTTCCATCGGCCGCCAGTCGGGAACCTCGTTGAGCGACAGTTTGATGCCGCTGTCATCGCCGCCGAACAGACTCACCTGCTTGGAGGTGCGCTCGCTGGAAGTGCGCTGGGCATGGCGCATGATGGCTTCTCCCCCCGCAAACACCTTGGCGCGGTTGGGCTCGATGGAATCGAAGGCCCCCGCCTTCACCAGGTTCTCGATCAGGCGCTTGTTGACGGCATTGCCGTCCAAGCGGCTGGCGAAATCGGCCAGGGATTTGTAAGGCCCGCGCCGGTTGCGTTCCTCGACCAGCGCGCGCATGGCCCCTTCGCCGACGTTGCGGATGGCCGCCAGCGCGTAGCGGATTTTGCCGCCTTCCACCGCGAAGGACACCTCGGAGCGGTTGATATCGGGCGGCAGGATGGGAATGCCGAGACGTGTGCACTCGCCCTTGAAGCCCGCGAGCTTGTCGGTGTTGCTGAGTTCCAGCGCCATGGAGGCCGCCATGAACTCGACCGGATAGTTGGCTTTCAAGTACGCCGTCTGATACGCCACCAGCGCGTAGGCCGCCGCGTGCGACTTGTTAAAGCCGTAACCGGCAAACTTGTCGATGGTGTCGAAAATCTCCGACGCTTTTTCCTTCGGGATGCCGCGCGCCGAGGCGCCGTTGACGAAGGTGGCGCGCTGGGCATCCATCTCGGATTGGATCTTCTTGCCCATGGCGCGGCGCAACAGGTCGGCGCTGCCGAGCGAGTAGCCCGCCAGCACCTGTGCGGCCTGCATCACCTGTTCCTGGTAGACCATGATACCGTAGGTCTCTTTCAGGATCGGCTCCAGCGACGGGTGCAGATAGTCAATCGGCTCGGTGCCGTGCTTGCGGTTGATGAAGGTAGGAATATTATCCATAGGTCCGGGGCGGTAGAGCGCCACGACCGCGATAATGTCCTCGAACACGTCGGGCCTCAGCTTGCGCAGCACGTCGCGCATACCCGAACTTTCAAGCTGGAACACCCCCGCCGCATCGGCCCGCGTGAGAAGATCGAAGGTCTTGCGGTCGTCGAGCGGCAGATTGTTGAGGTCGATGATAATGCCGCGCTTGGCGAGCAGTTTCACCGCCTCGTCCAGCACTGTCAGCGTTTTCAGGCCCAGGAAATCGAACTTCACCAGTCCCGCCTGCTCGACGTACTTCATGTTGAACTGCGTCACCGGCATGCTGGAATTGGGGTCGCGGTAGAGCGGTACCAGTTGCTCCAGCGGGCGGTCGCCGATCACCACGCCGGCAGCGTGGGTCGAGGCGTGGGCGTACAGCCCTTCCAGCTTCAGCGAGATATCGAACAGGCGCGCCACACTTTCATCCGTATCGCGCAGGCGCTGCAACTCGGGGTCGGCGGCGATGGCTTCGGACAGTGTCACGGGCGACGCCGGATTGTTGGGCACCAGCTTGCAGATTTTGTCGACGTAACCCAGGGGCATTTCCAGCACGCGGCCGACGCCGCGCAGCACAGCGCGGGCCTGAAGTTTTCCGAACGTGATGATCTGCGCCACACGGTCGTTGCCGTACTCTTTCTGCACGTACCGGATCACCTCGTCGCGCCGGTTCTGGCAGAAGTCGATGTCGAAGTCGGGCATCGACACGCGCTCGGGGTTCAGGAAGCGCTCGAACAGCAGATTAAAGCGTAACGGATCAAGATCGGTGATCAGCAGCGCCCAGGCGACGACAGAACCCGCACCCGACCCGCGCCCCGGCCCTACGGGGATGCTATTGTTCTTCGCCCACTGGATGAAGTCGGCCACGATCATGAAGTAGCCGGGGAAGCCCATTTTCTCGATCACGTTCAATTCGTAGTCCAGCCGTTCGCGGTAGGGCTTGGCGGCGTGGGCGCGCTCGTCCTCGCTCATGCCGGGCTTGAAGACGTGCTTGAGCAGGCGCTGTTCCAGGCCGTCGCGGGCGTACTCGCGCAGCACCTCGGCTTCCGTGCGGTTACCGGCCTTGGGCGAGCGCGGCAGGATGGGTTTGCGCTCATCGACCATGAAGGCGCAGCGCTGCGCGACCACCAGCGTGTTGGCAACCGCCTCGGGAATGTCCGCGAACAGCTCAACCATCTCCTGCGCGGTCTTGAAGCGGTGATGGCGCGTGAGCCGCCGCCGGTCGTGCACCGCGACGAAGGACTTATCGGCAATGCAGATCAGCGCGTCGTGGGCGTCATACATGCCTTCGTTGGCGAAGAAGGCCTCGTTCGTCGCCACCAGCGGAATGTTGAACTGATCGGCCAGGGCGATCAGTTGCGGTTCGAGGCGGTCTTGCGCCGTCAGGCCGTGGCGCATGAGCTCGATGTAAAGACGGCCCGGATAAATACGCATCAGGCGTTCGAGCGCGGCCAGGGCCTTGTCGCGCTGGCCTTCCAGCAGCAGGCGGCCCACGGTGCCTGCGGGGCCCGCCGTCAGCGCGATCAGGCCTTCGCTGCTGGCTTCCACATCGGCCCAACTCACCTGGGGCGTCTCGCCCGAGGTCGTTTCCAGGAACGCCTTGCTGACCAAGTGAATGAGATTGAGGTAACCCTTCTCGGACTGCACCAAGAGCACCAGCGCATCGGGCTCGGGCACGCGGTGCATGGGCTGGCCATGGCTGCTGGTGGGCATGTCCTCGCGCCGCACGGCGATCTGGCAACCGATGATGGGCTGCACGCCCGCCTTCAGGCAGGTCTGCGAGAATTCCAGCGCGCCGAACAGGTTCCGCGTATCGGTCAGCGCCACGGCGGGCATGTCCTGCGCTGCGGCCAGTTCCACCAGCTTGGGAATTTTGATGGCGCCTTCGGCCATGGAATAGGCCGAATGGGTGCGCAGATGGACAAAGGGGGCGTGACTCATGGCGCGATCATTCCACAGCCCCACGCGCAAGTCAGCGCGGGTGGAAAGTTTTCCACAGGAATTTGCGTCTAGACCTGGACCAGTACGCCATGATCCATGCGCACGGTGCAGTCCATGCGCGCGGCCAGCGCCGGGTTATGGGTGGCAATCAACGCCGCTAGGCCCTGGTCGCGGGCCAGCGTGACCAACTCGGCGAATACGCCGTCAGCGGTGTCGGGGTCGAGGTTGCCGGTGGGCTCGTCGGCCAGCAGAAGCGTGGGCCGGTTGGCGAGCGCCCGGGCAATGGCCACGCGCTGCTGCTCGCCGCCCGATAGCTGCCCGGGCCGGTGTTCGGCGCGGTCTTTCAGGCCTAAGCGTCCTAGAAGCTCCAGGCCGCGGGCGGACGCCTCGGCCTTGGACTTGCCCGCGATCATCTGCGGCACGACGATATTTTCCAGCGCCGAGAACTCGGGCAGCAGATGGTGAAACTGATAGACAAAGCCCAGGTGCGTGCGTCGCAGTTCCGTGCGGCGGTCGTCGCTTAAGGAACCGCAATCGGCCCCGTCGATCTTCACCTGGCCCTCGTCGGGCTTTTCCAGAAGGCCCGCGATGTGCAGCAGCGTGGATTTGCCCGCCCCGGACGGCCCCACCAGCGCCACCACCTCGCCGCGCGCGACGTTCAAGTTAAGCCCGCGCAGCACGTGCAGCTTGGCCGCCCCCTGCTGGAAGCTGCGGTGAACGTTGTGAAGAACCAAGCCCGGTGCGTCAGCCATACTATTCGTACCGTAAAGCATCGACCGGGTCGGTCTTGGCCGCGCGCCACGACGGATACAAGGTGGCCGCGAACGACAGCGCCAGCGCCATCACCAGCACCGAAAGCGTTTCATTCCAGTCCATCTTGGCGGGCATTTTGGTCAGGTAATAAATCTCGGGCGAGAATACATCCGTACCCGTCACCGCGCTGACGAACTGGCGGATGGCCTCGATATTGTCGCAGAACAGCACGCCCAGCACGAAACCCAGCATGGTTCCGACGAAGCCGATGCTGGCCCCGGCCATGAAGAAGATACGCATGATGGTGCCGCGCGAAGCGCCCATCGTGCGCAGGATGGCGATGTCGCGCGACTTGTCCTTCACCAGCATGATCAGCCCGGAAATGATGTTGAAGGCCGCCACCAGAATGATGAGCGTGAGGATCATGAACATCACGTTGCGCTCCACCTGAAGCGCATTGAAGAACGGCCCGTTGGTCTGCTCCCAACTCAGCACGCGGGTGTCGGGGCCCGTCAATTGCTGCACGTCCTTGGCGATGAAGCGCGCGAGGTCGGGGTTCTCGACGTGAATTTCGATGTTGGTGATGGAGTCCGGATATTTGAAGAAGCGCTGCGCCTGGGGCAGCGGCATGAAGATGATGGAGGCGTCAAAGTCGCTCATGCCGACGTTGAAGATGGCGGCGATCTTGAAAGTCTGCACGCGCGGCACCGCGCCGAAGGCGGTGACGTTGCCTTTGGGAGCCAGCAAGGTCAGGTCCGAACCGACGCTGAGGTTGTAGTTCTCGGCCAGCCGCGAGCCCACGGCGATACCATCGCCGTCCGTGAAACCATCCAGCGTACCGTCAAGAATGTGGTCGGCGATCCACTTGCGGTCTTTCAGGTCTTCGCCGCGCGCACCGCGCACCAGCACGCCCGCCGCGCGGCCTTGGCCGCTGGCCATCACCTGTCCCTGTACCACCGGCACCGCCGAGAGCACGCCCTTCAAGCCTTTGATCTCGCCCAGGAGCTTATCGTAGTCGGAAATGGCGTAGGTGCGGCCCGAGACGTCGATGTGGCCGTTGACGCCCAGGATGCGGCTCATCATGTCCTGCCGGAAGCCGTTCATCACTGCCATGACAATGATGAGTGTGGCCACACCCAGCGCGATACCGACGAACGAGAACCCGGCGATGACCGAGACAAAGCCTTCGCGGCGGCGCGACCTTAAGTAGCGCCCGGCGATCATCCGCTCGAAGGCATCGAACATGGCGTTTACTTTGCTGTCAGCTTGTTCAGTGCGGCCTCAAGGCTCAGTTCCTCGCGGGCGGCGGCACCACGGCGCTTCAGTTCCACCTGGCCTTTGGCGATGCCTTTGGGCCCGACGACGACATGCCAGGGCACGCCGATCAAGTCCATGTCGGCGAACTTCACGCCCGCGCGCTCGTCGCGGTCATCGTACAGTACACTGATACCCGCCGCGCTCAGCTTGGCGTACAGATCGGCGCAGGCGGCATCGCATGCCGCATCGCCGGTCTTCAGGTTGATGACGCCGACGCGGAACGGCGCGACGCTTTCCGGCCAGATGATGCCCGCATCGTCGTGGCTGGCCTCAATGATCGCGCCAACAAGCCGCGACACGCCGATGCCATACGAGCCCATCAGCGGCGTCAACGGCTGGCCATCGGGCCCGGCGATGCTGGCCTTCATGGCCGCCGAATACTTGGTGCCGAAATGGAAGATATGACCCACCTCGATGCCCCGCGCCTTCACCAGGTCGGCCCCAAGCTTGGCCTCGATGGCAGTGTCGTGCTTTTCCTCGGTGGCGGCGTACAGGCTGGTCCAGTCGTCGATAATCGGTTGCAGGTTCGCCTGATAGTCCACGTTCTGGGGCGCCGGCTTTTCCAGCAAACCCTTGTGGCAGAACACGGCACTCTCGCCGGTGTCGGCCAGCACGATGAACTCGTGGCTCATATCGCCGCCAATAGGCCCTGAGTCGGCGCGCATCGGAATCGCCTTCACGCCCAGGCGGGCGAAGGTGCGCAAGTAGGCCACGAACATCTGGTTGTAGGAATGCTTCGAGCGCTCGAAATCCACATCGAAGGAATAGGCGTCCTTCATCAGGAACTCGCGCCCGCGCATGACCCCGAAGCGCGGACGCACCTCGTCGCGGAACTTCCAGTGGATCTGGTACAGATTGAGCGGCAGGTTGCGGTAGCTTTTCGCATTACTGCGGAAAATGTCGGTCACCACCTCTTCGTGGGTGGGGCCGTAGAGCATGTCGCGCTCATGGCGGTCCTTGATCCGCAGCATCTCCGGGCCATAGTCGTCATAGCGCCCGCTTTCCTTCCACAACTCGCCCGACTGCACCGTCGGCATGATGATTTCCTGAGCGCCTGCGGCGTTCTGTTCCTCGCGCACGATCTCAGCGATGTTCTGCAACACGCGCGTGCCCAACGGCAGCCAGTTGTAGATCCCCGCCGCATGCTGGCGGACGAGACCCGCGCGCAGCATCAGCCGGTGCGAGACGATCACCGCTTCGGTGGGGGTTTCTTTCAGGGTGGGCAGGAAAAAGCGCGACAGGCGCATGAAACACGGATCCTTACGGGAGCAAGACAAACAGGGCCAATTCTGGCCGGACATTAGGCGAAGCGGGCCCGCTGCGCAATGCAGCCGCAAGCCCAAAAATCAGCCGATTACAGGGGCTTAATGGGTCAAGGCTTGCGCGCGGGCAGCGTACTGCCGCCGGTGGTGGTGAGCGACTGGCGGCACGCCTCGGCCAAAGCCACCTGGTCCTGCGGCAGCATCCGCTCGCCGTTCCAGAAGGCCTCCTGCCCTTTGATGGTCAGCGTGCCCAGGGGCACCTTACCCTCGAAGGGCAGCACTTTCCTCTGAAGCTGGCTATCAGGCGTGCGCCGCGCGTCGCGGCGCGCCAGACGATCAGCGAGGTCCACGCCGATCTGAATGTCGATGGCCTCGGGCAAGGTCATGTTGTATCCGCCGCCGGCATCAGCCGAGACGACGGGTTTGCCCGACACATCAACACCCGGCACGTAGTCGGCGCCGCCCGGTTTGTGGCTCTGCACCAGGCGCTGACAATCGGCCCCGCGCACGACGATGGTTTCGGCAGCGGCGGGTGCGGCGAATAACACCGCGAAGGGCAGCACTTTCAGGACGGTTTTCGTCATATGTGTTTCCAGTCTCTGGGGCGCAGCAATTTTTTCTACTCTAACGTATTCATGGGTCGTGGCGGAATGGTGGCGGAACCTCATTTTTCCGGGCTATCATTCACGCGGGGAATGGAGGGTTTTCATGATGTTGCAACGGTTTGCC
>JAEUKM010000218.1 GCA_016793085.1 Rhodospirillaceae bacterium | reverse complement strand
CAAGATGTTCGCTCCGTTGGTTCGACGTACGTGAAGGCGCTGCATGAGCGCGGTGTACGATGCGGATGAGACCGGCGTCGACGCGCGCATGATTTCACTTTTCCAGGGTGTGTTGCGTTTCGAGCACAGCGCTTTTGTATTCCGCTTTGCAGATCACAAAGACATTGCGTGCGTGAAGCACGCGTGCGGATTTGCTAGTTGCGCGCACAGGCGTGGCAGAATGCAGAAACCCTACATTTTTATTTGCAGAATGATGTGTTTGGCCCGGCACTTTGCAAACAGGACCAGCGGTTCTGCTGGTTATAACTTTCGAAATTAGTGCATGGCCCGTCCCCCGAAAATCGGAAATCTGGCCACCAAATGGTGGTGGATAACTCAATTTCGGGCCGAAATCGTGGTTTTGCGCCGCAAATATTTCGATAATTTTATTGACGATGCCCAGCCCGCGATGATTGTATTCGATATCTGTTGAGGGACAGGCAGCACCTTGCGCTGCTGCTCCATATTCTGGGGGATACCGCTTATGTCGACAATCAATGGCCGTTTCGTGCGCACGTTGCTCTGCAGCGCTTCACTTTTAGCGTACAGCGCCGCAGCTCATGCGCAGCAACAACAAGCTGTCGAAGAAATTATCGTCACGGGCACCAACATCCGTGGCGCTGAAGTCATCGGCAGTGCCGTGCAAACCATTAGCGCCGACAGCATTGCCGAAAGCGGCAAGGCGACATTGGCCGAATTGCTGCGCGAGTTGCCGGTCAACTTTGCGGGCGGCGTCGCCAATAGCGATAACAACCGCGGCGGTCAGGATACATCCTCGGCCGGAGCGAACTTAACTGGCGGCTCGGGCGTCAATCTGCGCGGCCTTGGCGCGCTGTCCACCTTAGTGCTGGTCGATGGGCGCCGCGTTGCCGCGTCAGGCCAGTTCGGCGACTTCGTAGATATTTCGAACATTCCGGTTGCGGCCATCGAGCGCCTGGAAGTACTGCAAGACGGCGCTTCGGCCGTGTATGGCTCGGATGCCGTGGGCGGCGTGGTCAACATCATCTTGAAGCGCAACTTCGAAGGTAACCAGACTTTAGTGCGCGGCGGTACGACCACGGAGGGCGGCGGCACTGAATTCCAAGCCAGCCACATCTATGGCAAGGGCTGGGATACCGGCAACATCGTGCTGGGTTATGAATACAACAAGCGCAGTCGCGTGCAGGCCGATGACCGTGATTTCAACGGCGGCAACTTCTCAGATCGCGGCGGCGTTAATTGGCCGCGCTATACCAACCGGGCAGGCACTGCCGCAAACATCTTTTCGGGTGGTGCGGCCTTCAATGGCAACGTAGCGTTCACTGTTCCCGCCGGCTCGTCAGGCGTTGGTCTGACTGTCGCTCAACTGCAACCGGCAGCGGGCGGCTTTGGTAACAATTTCGATCCTTGGAACGATTACGACATTTTGCCGAATATGGAGCGCCAAAGCCTGTTCGCCAATATCGACCAGGATTTGACCGATAATCTCTCGTTCCATGGCGGTGTGCGCTACACCAACCGCGAAGGTGATTACCGCATCGGTAACGCGGTGATCTTCAGCAACGTGCCCAGCACCAACCCGGCCTTTATCACCGGCGTCACCAACAACTTTGGTGTTGTGATTGACGAACGCACCCTGCGCCGCGACGTCGGTGTTGATAGTTATGCGTTGGATGGCGGTTTGTCGTATGCGTTTGCCGACGATTGGAACGCAGATCTGTCGGTATCCTACAGCCGTGAGAATCAGCGTCGCCAAAGCAATGTGCTGCGCGACACCAATATCGGCGAACGTTTGGCAAACGGCACTACTGCCCCAAGTTCATTGGCGTGCTCACTGATGGGTCTGAACAGGACAAACATCGGCAGCATCGTAACACCTTCGCCGGCGCAAGCGTTCTGCGCCAACTTGAACTACGCCACCTACAATCCGTATTCGACGCAGGATTTGTCGCCGCAAGTGCTGGACCAAATCCTGGGCTACGAAGATCTTGAGTTCCGGTCGTGGGTAGCGCAGGCAACCTTCAAGGTCGACGGCACGCTGGCTGAATTGCCGGGCGGCGATATGAAACTCGCAGCCGGTGTTGATTATCGCGAAGAGGAAATCTCGGGGGATCTGAATTTCAACTACCGCAGCATCAGCCCGCTCAGCATCCCGTATGGGGCCACCAAGCGTAAGGTCACATCGGTGTTCGGCGAATTGGCTGTGCCGGTTGTTGGCGCGGATAACGCGATGCCTGGCGTATATGCGTTGGATTTGTCGGCGGCCGTGCGTCACGAAAATTCGGATGGCTTGGGCGACTACAAGACCACCGATCCGAAATTGGGTCTGCGCTATAAACCGGTGGAAGACTTGGCCTTGCGCGCAAGCTGGGGCACGTCGTTCCATGCACCGCCGATGCGTTTTGCATATACCGGCCCGCAGCCGGTACCGGGCGGCAATGCGATCTTCTATGCCAACGCGTTCTACACCGCACCTTGCAACACCACGCTTGTTCAGTTGAACGGCTTTACCGGCACGCCGGGCGGCCCGGGCAACTGTACGTTTACGGGTATGGTGGTGTCGGGCGGGGCAGGGCCGGTGCTGCGTCCTGAAACCGCGGACACATGGACGTTGGGTGCCGATTTAACGCCGGCCGCTATTCCGGGCCTGAAGCTCAGCGCCAACTACTTTAACTTGAAGGTGAAAGACCGCCTGGTGCGTATCACTTCGGGCACCTTGGGCGGCATCTTGGCCAACTATTTCGCGACCGGCTCCAGCCCCTACATCAACAACTTGGTCTTCAACCCGAACGTTGCGCTGACGACGTCGTTGTTTAACGATCCGCGCTTCACCGGATTGGCGGGCCCAGGCCCCACCCGGACGCCGGCACAAGTAGCAGCCATTATTTACGCGACGCAGACCAACTTGGCGTCCCTGCATATGGATGGGTTTGACTTCGGCTTTAACTATGCGTTCGAGACTGCTGACTCTGGCGACTTCGATGTGTTCTTCAACGGCACGCTGCTGACCAAATACAAAGTGCAGGGTGTGCCTGGCGGTCCGTTCGACAACAAGTTGGGCCGCTATGAAAGCACCGGCAATCCGGTGAAGTTCAAATCGAAGCAAGGCATCGGTTGGTCGGGTGAGGTGCTCTCGGCACTTGCCAACGTGAACTACACCAGCGGCTATAAGTGCTATGCGGGTTGCTTCGTTCCCGATGCGACAGGCGCGCCGGTTGCGAATACCACGCCGATCGATATCGGGTCATGGACGACGCTTGATCTGCAGTTCAGCGCCGACTTGTCGAAAGTCAGCCCCATCTTGAATGATGCGGAACTGAGTTTCTCGGTCTTGAACGTGTTCGACAAAGATCCGCCGTTCATCGATACCGGCCGCATCGCCACCGGCAATGCTCCGGAACCGTACGATACGGCGAATCACACGATCATTGGGCGCTCTTTATCGCTCACCTTGACGAAGAAGTGGTAAGCCTAGCGCTTCGATTCATCTGAACAAAAAAGCCCGGTGGTCATGCGATCACCGGGCTTTTTTCTTGGCAACGTGCTCTTCGATTCGTAAGGCAATGCTGCGTAAGGGAATGCTGCGTAAGGGAATGCGCGTTTTGACGATGTGCGAATAGGGCTGACGTGTATTTATTTCGAAAATATATCAGGACTTTTCGCTGATGCCTCGCTGTTACCTCAGCGTTACCATTATTATCTCATCAAAATATCGAAATTAATTGACGCACAGGGCACAGGCCTATATCGACAACGACATCAGGTTTGTTCTCTTGGGGAGGAGATGATGTCGTTCTTTCGCTCAATCGGATTATCTGTCGCGAGCCTTGCGTTCAGCGTTGCTGCAATCTGCAATGCAGGTGCGGCCGAATCATCGGCTGCAGAAAAAGCCTGCGCGGGCTTGATGGAAAAATCCTTCGAAACTGCGGCGGATCGCCCGGTCAGCATTACGGCAGCCACCTATGTCACCAAGGCCGATCAGTCGCTGGCGTGGCAGTTCATGTTCTTCAAGCGCAGTGTCGTGCAAGGCCTGCCGATCATGAACGGCGATAAGGCCAATCTCGATCTGCAAGAATTGCCGCCGCATTGTCGCGTTGAAGGTTATGTGGCGCCGGCGGTTAAATTCCTGGTGCTGCTGCCCGAAGCCGCGAAATGGAACGGAGATATCATTCACAATTCATGCGATGCCTTTTGCGGGTTGATCGATGAAGACGCTGTCGTGCCGGGCTTGATGCGCGGTTATGCGGCGATTACGACCGATGGCGGGCACGTCAACCGGCCGTGGTTCGACGGCATGTGGGGATACAACAACCGCGATGCTGAAATCGATTTCGCCTATATGGCCTCGCACTTGGCAGCGCAAAGCGTCAAAGCCATTTCAGCGGCCTACTACGGTAAAGCTCATTCACAAGCCTACACAGTGGGCTTCTCAAAGGGCGGGCATTCCGGAATCAAATCCGCACTGCTCTATCCGGAAGATTTTGATGGTGTAGTTTCACGCGCCCCGGTCGTGCGCTACCAAGCCATCAATGCCGCGCGCATTCCTTACCTTGTGAAATCAAACACGCGCAAAGACGGTACGTATATTCTAGGCGCCAAGGATGTGCCGCTGATCCACAAGGCTGCCATCGAATCGTGCGATTCGGTGGACGGCTTGGAAGATGGCCTGATCGAAGATCCGCGCAAGTGCAACTTCGATCCGGGTGTTCTGCTGTGCAAGGCTGGTGCTGCCGAGGGTTCGTGCCTCAGCGCCGAGCAAGTCGAGACACTGCGCAAAATCTATGCTGTGCCGACTAATGATAGCGGCGTGCAATCCTTTCCCCATGCGGTCGATGTGGGCTCAGAACTGGATTGGCCGGGCTTTGTCGTAGCTCCTCATCCGGGTGAAACCTATCAGGGTGAAATGCTGAGCCGCACATGGCTGCGGTATCTGGCCTTCGATAAAGATCCTGGCCCGACTTTCGATTGGAGAAGCTTTGACCCGGTGAAGGACGCTGCCAAGCTGGAGCCGCTGCGCCCGATGTACGATGCCGATGAAACCGACTTCCAAAAGTTCCGTGAAGCCGGCGGAAAGATGATCGTGGTTCACGGCTGGGGCGATGGTGCGGTCAGCGCGCAAATGACGATCGATTGGTATGAGAAGGTGAAGAAGGACTTAGGCAAATCTGCTGATGATTTCCTGCGGTTCTATACTGTGCCCGGCAGCAAGCACGGCTTTAATAATAACGTGCCGGCCATCAACGAATCTCTTGAGGCTGTGAAGGCCTGGGTGAAAAGCGGCAAGGCGCCCGATGCCCTGCTGTTCAAACAAGCAGATGAGAAAGGCAACATCATCCGCACGCGGCCAGTGTATCCTTACCCGGCTGTGGCACGCTACACCGGCAAGGGTGACGTCAACGACGCGAAGAACTTCAAGAAGCACATGCCCTAAGCGCAGGTGACGTCATGATGTGCGTCTGTGCAGTATGCGCTCCGTTAGGCCGCCGCAAAATGTTGGCGGCGGCCGTGGCCGGCGTAAGCTTGGCCGGCACGTTCACGAAATCCTTCGCAGCCCGGGCCGCGGTGGTAAATACGCCGCCACCGCGCAGCACGCTCATTCGCGGCGGATTTCTTTATGCGGCTGACGCGGCTAATACGGTCATTCCCGACAGTTGGGTGCATATCGAGGGCAACGTCATTCGGGCTATCGGTGCGGCTGCTGATCCGCCGCCGCGCACCGAAGCCGTCATTGAAGCACGGGGCAAAATGGTGCTGCCCGGGTTCGTCAATCCGCACTGGCATGAAAGCTTTGTCGAGGGGCCTGACCGCGCTAAGCCCGATGACTCCGACCTTTTGCGCGCACCGTTTGCGTTGGGCGGCGATATCGAAGCGTTGAGTTCCTACTTCGGCGTCATCGCCGATGTGTGCTACAAGTTGAAACCCGACGAAGCGCTGGCCATTGCCCGCTGGAGCATGTGGACGCAACTGCGCTCTGGGACAACGGCGTTGGGTGACATCGGCTCGTTGAACGCGACCGATGCGATGGCGCAAGCAGCCCTTGATCTCGGCATGCGTATTCGCGTCAGCCGTTGGGGGTCTGATATCATGATTCCAAAAGGTGCGACGCAGTATAAGCGTATCGCCGACGCCGAGGCCCAGGCTAAAGACTGGGACGACTTAATGGCGAAGTGGAACAATCATCCTTCCGGGTTGATTGGTGGGATGCCAAGTATTCTGGCGGCCTTTGGCAGTTCAGATGAACAACTCAAGGCGCTGGGCGAAATCGCGCGTAAGTACCAGTCACCTTATGCTGCCCATCTTGCGCCGCTGAAGAATGAAGCGGCGGCGCTGAAACCTATTTTTGGCCGAAGCGCCATCGGCCGGTTCGATCATCATGGCCTGCTGACCGAGCGGCTGCTGGCCGTACACACAGCGTATGCGACCGAGCCCGAATATGCGCAGTTGGTGAAGGCGGGTGTGAAAATTTGCTATTCGCCGGCAAATTATGGGTTGTTGGGCGAGCATACCATCAGCGAGACAGGCCAGTTCGCACGCTTCTTGAAAGACGGCGTGCCGGTTTCATCCAGTACCGACGGCAACATTTCGTACACCGGCGGCATGCCGGAGGCGATGCGCGCCACCTATCTCGGCGTGAACGAGTCTGCCAATGACAACACAGCATGCACGCCCACCTTGGCATTGAAAACCGGAACGCGCCACGGCGCTATCGGGTTGGGCTGGGGCGACAAAACCGGAACGCTGGAAACCGGCAAGCAAGCCGACATCGTGATCGTCAACATCGATGATTGGCGTTACCGGCTGATCAGTCATCCGCTCGCGACGTTCTTGGTGTCGGGCGGCAGCCGCGATGTTGAAACGGTGATGGTCGCCGGCCGTGTCGTGGTGAAGGACGGCAAATCTACAACACTCGATGAAGATGAAATGCTGCGTGATTATCAATCCGCCGTTGCGGCAGCGCGCGTGCGCATCTTTGGTCAATGAGTGGGTCAACACATCAGTCAGTAAAGGATGCGCCGATGCGTATTGCTCACATTCTCTCCGCTGCATTGGTCCTGGGGTTGGCCGCCTGTTCGGAGGACAAAACAGTTTCAGGCGAGTGGCCGATGAACGGCTTGAACGGCGCTGAAACGCGCCATTCGCCACTGACGCAAATCACCAAGGATAATGTGCAGCGCTTAGGTCTGGCGTGGAGTTACGACAAATTTGTTGTGCGCGGTCGGGTGCATCGCGGCAATCAGGGCACGCCATTGGTGGTTGACGGTGTGATGTATGCAACCGGCCCATGGAGCGTGGTTTATGCGCTTGATGCCAAAACCGGCGATGAGCTTTGGGTCTATGATCCCGAAGCAGAGGGGGCCTGGGCGCGCAAAACGTGCTGCGATGTAAATAACAAAGGTGTGGCCTACCAAGACGGGCGCGTTTATGTGGGCGTGGTCGATGGTTATCTCGATGCGTTGGATGCCAAAACCGGGCAGCGCATCTGGCGGGCTGATACCTTGACGGACCGTTCGCGCAGCTATTCGGTCACAGGTGCGCCGCGTATTGCGGGTGATGTGATTGTTATCGGCAACGGCGGCGGCGACATGGATGCGCGCGGCTATATCAGCGCCTATAACTTAAAGACAGGCGAACTGGCGTGGCGGTTCTTTACCGTGCCGGGCGATCCGAAAAGTCCTGACGAACACCCTGAAATGACCGAGGCGCGCAAGACATGGGGCGAAAATTCGCGCTGGGATTTGGGTGGCGGCGGCACAGTCTACGATGCCATGGCGTATGATGCTGCACTTGACCTTATTTATGTCGGCACCAGTAACGGCGTGCCGCATCCAAGTTGGCTGCGTGATCCGACGGGTGGCGACAATCTCTACCTGTCGTCGATCCTGGCGATCAACGCCAATACGGGGCGTTTGAAATGGCATTACCAAACGACGCCGGCGGATAGTTGGGACTTCGGCTCCACGCAGCACATGATCTTGGCCGATATGCAGATCGATGGCCGCGACCGCAAAGTGCTGATGCAAGCGCCAAAGAACGGTTTCTTCTATGTGCTGGACCGTGAGACTGGTGAGCTGTTGTCGGCAGAGGACTACACCACCATCACTTGGGCGACGCATGTCGATATGAAAACCGGTCGTCCGGTTTTGAATCCAGCGTTGTCGTATCAAGACTCGCCCAAAATTATTTGGCCATCTGTATCGGGCGGCCATAACTGGCAGCCCATGGCGTTCAATCCTGAAGCGCGCCTGGTTTATATTCCAGTCTTGGAAGCGCCGATGAAGTATGTCGGTTATGACGGTGTGACGTATCAGCCCGGCAGTTTGAACGAAGGCAAAGGTCCGCCGTTGATGCCGCCTTTCGCGGACGATGACGCAGCGTTGTTGAAAGATCAGCCTAAGCCCCGCGTTGAAAGTATTCTGAAAGCGTGGGACCCGGTGACCAAGGATGTGGCTTGGGCGTCTGAACCGCAGCCGTGGTGGAGCGGCGGCGTGCTGTCAACAGCGGCGGGCCTCGTGTTCCAAGGGGATACGGCGGGCTCGTTCCGTGTTTATGACGGCAAAACCGGCACGATCCTTAAAACCATCAATACCGGCCTTGCAACATTGGCTCCGCCCATCAGCTACGAGATCGAAGGCGTGCAATACATTGCTGTATTAGCGGGGTTGGGTGGTTCGGAAAGCGCCTATTATCCACCCGGTGCGGCCGCGCATACCTACGAGAACCCCGAAACGCTGTTCGTCTTCAAACTGGATGGCGGCGCTGTCACGTTGCCGCCCTTGCGCGAGCCCGCAGAAAAACAACCGCTGCCGGAGGTGACGGTGACCGATGCCAAAACCATCGCGCAAGGGGCAGAGTTGTTTTACCACAACTGCGCACGCTGCCATTCGTATCGCGGGTCAGCCGGATCTTATCCGAACCTGTGGAACATGACGCCGGATACGCACGGCATGTTCGATGACATCGTCCGCGAAGGGTCGATGTCGTTCGCGGGCATGGCACCATTTAGCGATGTGCTGAGCAAGGCCGACACCGACGCTATTCATGCCTTCCTGATCGCGGATGTGAATGCGATGGCGAAAGAAGGTAAAGAGGGGGCTGATGTGCGCTTCTTCGAGTTGGAAAGCGATAAAAAATGAAAATCGCGATTGCGCTATGCATTCTACTGCTGGGCGGCAGCATTGCGTCAGCCAAGCCCATCGTAATACACAACGGACAGGAGCACACACTGTCATCAGCCGACGGTAAACGCGATTTTCGCGTGTTTATCGTGGCCCCTGATGCGCCCGCGCCCGAAGCAGGTTATCCAGTCATTTATATTCTCGACGGTAACAGCATTCTTGGAACGATCGCTGACGAAGTGAAGCGACAGTTGCATACGACTTACAAGGTACCTGCTGTCGTGGTTGCGATCGGCTATCCGGGTGAAGACCCGTGGAACGATCAGCGCCGAGATTTTGATTTAACGCCGCGCGTTCCAGACGGCGACAAACTGAAAGGGCCCGGCGGCGAACCCATGGCGCCCACCGGCGGCGCTGATTTGTTCCTAGAGTTCATCGAGCAGACCGTAAAGCCTGTTGTTGAACGTGACTACAAGATTGATCGAAGCCAGCAAACGTTAGCAGGGCATTCCTTCGGCGGCTTGTTTACGTTGCATACGTTCTTTACACGCCCAGAGACCTTCCAGAACTTTGTGGCCATGAGTCCATCAATCTGGTTTGCGGACAATTATCTGCTGACGGAAGAGGCGGCCTACCGTGCGAAGTTCAGTGAAATGCCCGACAAGGCGCGGTTGCTGATTACCGTCGGCGGCTGCGAACAAACCATTGGAGAGTGTGATCCTGCCATGCAGAGTTCGCCGGCGCGCGATGCGTGGTTGGGCGCAAAGGGACGCCAAGTGGATAACGCGGTCGAGATGCACAAGCGCTTGAGTGCGCTCAAAGGTGACGCAGTGAATGTGTACGTGATCCCTGGGGAGCATCATGTTTCGGTACTGGCGGCATCTGTGTCCCGTGCGGTGCGCTTTGCGCTCAGCACGCCGATCAAGAAGTAAGCTGGCACTCTTAAGCGGTTAGCGTGCTGCGAAATCAGTTGTGATGTTTGTGCGCGGCTGCGGGCACGGCATCGCCTTCGTACAGTAGCAATGCCATCAAGCCGAATTCCTGGTGCTTTGATTGGTGGCAGTGCAACAACGTGGGGCCGGGATTGTTGGCGACAAAGTCCAGTTCCACCGTAATGCCGGGCATGACGTTGATGACGTCTTTCAGCAACCCGGATGAGGGCACACCTTTGTAGCTGGCCACTTCAAAGCTGTGGCGGTGCAAGTGCATCGGATGGCCATGATCGGTGGCGTTCTTGAATACGAGGCGATATCTGCGGCCTTTTACAAGGCGCTTGGTTTCGATATCTGGCCAGAGGCGGCCGTTCATCGTCCATTGGTTGTGACCGGTAGCGCCACCCGCAATTTTATCAATGATGAATTCGAAGCGTTCGTCGGGCTCAGCCGCCGGCGTGGCGCTGCCAAACCAGAGGTAATCCCATTCGCGCTTAGGCGCGATCCACTGGGCTGCCCCTTTCGCGTGTTCGTATTCGACGACGATGCCTAAACCCTTCTTGCGCGAGTCATCGACGGCCGAGCCCATCACCCACACGCCGGGGCGGTTCATTTCAATCACCACATCGGCCCGTTCGCCAGGTCCCAACATCAGCACGTCGATGTCGCGCTGTGTCGGCACAGGGTGACCGTCCATTTCTATCACGCGCATTTTGTGTCCGGAGAGTGCTGTCCACGACATCTCGGTGGCGTCGGCATTGAGAATCCGGAACAGCACGCGTTGGCCTTCACGCACTTTAATGGGATCGTTGTGGCCCAACATGCGCCCGTTCATGGTGGCGTAGCGGTAATTCACTTCCAGGCCGTGGTCGGGTTGGTCGGGGCGCATATGCAGTCCTGATTCCCAATGCGGCAACCAGTGGTGCATGCTGAGCAGGATTTCCTGGTCGTACAGGCCCTTATCGCGGCCATCATCAATAATGAAAAAACCGTAGAGCCCGGTGTAAGTGCCTACACTAAGGTTGGCCCCGCCCATCGTGTGCGTGTGGTACCACTGCGTGCCGGCGGGTTTGGGTTCGAAGGCGTAGCGTAATGTGCGACCCGGCAATACCGGCGGTGTGCCTTGTTCCTCTGCGCCATCGACGTCGGATGGAATGTGCAGACCGTGCCAGTGGGCCAGTTCGGAAATCTCAGTGTTGTTGGTAACGTCCAAAACCGCGCGCTTACCTTTGCGCAAACGGATCACCGGCCCGGGGACCTGGTGATTATACGCGGTTGTGGGAATCACAATGTTGGGTGCGATTTCAAGCGCGTGACGCCCAATACTGAGGGACACATCAGCGCTCTCGGCTGCGTTTGCGCCGTTGGCGAGGACGACGCCCGCCATACCTGTGCTGCATAAAAATTGGCGGCGGTCCAGCATAGGGCTACTCCACAGGTTTTGTGCCGTGCTTTGCGTCCATGGCGTTGCGCTCGTCATGCAAAGCAAGATGCGCTGCGTAAGGCAGGCCGGCATCAAGGTTGAACTTCAGCTGCGCCAGCCAGCGCTTGCGTGCGTCTTCGGGCAGCCCGCGCACTTTCAGACGCAGGTCGTAGCGGCCCTCGGGCGTCATCTCCATGTACGCGGCGGCGGTCGGCACAGGCTCTGGTGTTTCGCCTGCCAGGTTGGGCGCAGCCGGTGCCGGGGACGGCGGGTTCATGCCCGGGCCTAAGGCCACGCGTACGCCGCGCGAGATGGCCGCGGGGATCACTGTGCCGTGATCTTCGCCATCGAACACCACGACGCGCGCGGCAATGCCGGGCACTTCGGCCAGCAGGCGCTGCATTTTTTGCGCATTGCTGACTTGTGCGCGCTTGGCGAGTATATCGGCCGGTGGGGCGGGCATGCGGTTTGGTGTTTGCGGCCCGCCGATGCGCGCGGCATCGGAGTTTGCGGGAACTGGCGGTGTTTCGGGCACATCCGGGTCGGGAATTTGCTCGTACTCACCCGCGGTCAGCAACACACGCACGCTGCCTTGCCTCGCGGCCAATTTACTCTTCAGGCGCTCGGCGGGTTTGTAAATGAACTCGTCATTCCACCAAATCGAAGGGCTGGCCGCCAAATAAGTTTGAAAGGCCTCAGGTTTGTTGAACAACGTATGCAGCGTGAAGAGGCCGCCGAACGAATGTCCAAACAAAATTTGCTGCTGCTTGTCGATGCGCGCGCGCTTTTCAATTTCGGGCTTCACCTGTGCTTCGATAAACGTCAGAAAATCGTCTGCACCGCCAAATCCTTCAGGCGTTTTTGGGCCTACAGGCGGGGTTAAGTCGTAGGCTCGTGCTGTGCCGATGTCTGTACCCGGCGGATAGCCAATGCCCACCACGACGGCGGGTTTGCTGATGACCGGCCTCCTGGCGAAGGCGCGCGCCGTATCCACGGCAGTTGCGAACATGGCGTTACCGTCCATGACGTAAAGAACCGGATAACCAGCTTCGGGTGCGGCCTGTTCGGGTGTAGCCAGAAAGATCTGGAAGGTTCGTCCGCTGTTTGCCGCGGTCATCGTCCAGGTTTCGCTGCGCGGAAGGATGGCTAACCGCTCCGCCACGGCTTTTTCCGGTGCAGACTTTTCGGCTGCGGCGCTTTTGTCGGTGGCACTTTCGCCACAGGCAGTGAGGGTAAGGGCTGCGCCGATCATCGCTCCGGCTAGTAAACGTAAGGTCGCCATCGTCTCTACTCTCCAGCAGAACCCATGGTTCAGGGCATATGTCGGCACGTATACATATATATAAGGTGTTGGCACCTTAACCGGCCGGGGGACGAGGTTCAACAAAATATCGAAATTTATGGCTTAAACTCGGATGCATCGCCCTGAAATATCCCCCAATCTGTAATTTTTTAGATATTCTAGGGTCGAACAAGCCTTTGTGGCGGCGTTGAGATTTCAAGGTCGCCATGCAACTGTGCCACCACATTCAATGACCGGGAACGAAAGTCGACACGATGTCCGACGAGCAAGCTGAAGGCGGAAACGGCACCAAGGGTGCGATTGTTGCGAAAACGCTCGCCGATCATGCCTACCAGCGCATCCGCCGCGATATCGTCGCCGGCAAACTGGCGCCCGGATCAAAGCTGCGTCTGGAAGCATTGACCAAACGCTATGATGTCGGCATGAGCCCGCTACGCGAAGCCCTCGCACGTTTGGTAGGTGATGCGCTGGCCGTAATCGAAGGCCAGCGTGGGTTTTGGGTCGCACCGCTATCGATCGCCGAGTTTGAGGACATCACACGCGTGCGCGGCTTGATTGAAACCGAAGCGATGCAGTTGTCGATTGAGCAGGGCGGACCCGATTGGGAGGCCGCGGTACGCGTATCTTACGAAGATCTCTCGAAGCTTGAGCGCAAACTGAAAAAGAAAAGCGATGACGCCTTGCCGGCGTGGGAAGACGCCAACCGGCGTTTCCATGAAGCGTTGGTGGCGGCTTGCGGCTCGCCCTGGCTGATCCGCTTCCGCAGCATGTTGTACGATCAATCGGAACGCTATCGCCGCATTTCGTTGATCCGCTCGGCCGCTGACCGGTGCGTACACGACGAACACGAAGCAATTGTGGAGGCCGCTTTAAGTCGTCAGGTACTGAAGGCATGCCGCCTGACAGAGTTGCACTTGCGCCGCACGGCCGATGTGGTCCGCGAAGCCCTGGCTGCCGAGCAACGAAAACGCGCTTAGCGGACCGACGTGCGCTTATTATTAGCTCATGTAGCCGCAGTGTTCATTCAAGGTGATTCCCTACTTCAACCCGGCAGGAATCTGTCCCGACAATGCTACGCGATTCCGCAGAAAATTTCATCGATCCCATCACTTACTCAACGATTCATCATAGTAAGCGGATGAAATTCGGTCCGATCTAAATCATATGATTGGTTTTTGAGCTTATTATGAACGCCTAACCACTACTTTCTCGTTCGGTATAGGTTGAAGCAGGCCCCCGCAACCATGTACCCTTAGAAGATTGGACTTTCGCCTTATTCACATCTGATTTTTGTTAGCCCGCACGAGTAGCGGGCTTTTTTGCTTTTTCACCCGCGGCGCGGCATCATTTAACTCAAGCA
>JAEUKM010000211.1 GCA_016793085.1 Rhodospirillaceae bacterium | reverse complement strand
CCTGTTCGGCGTGCAGCAGGATGGTTTTGCCGGGCTGTGCGGTTCCGTCCCAGGCCGGAGTGCTGTGCTGGCGCTTCAGCGAGCTGAAGTTCGGCAATTGCCAGCGCCATTCGTACTCGGCCCAGCCTTCGCGCCACTGCCCCGCGAGCAGCAGCAGCCAGGCGAGGTTGTAGTGCGTCTCGGGGGCCGAGGGCTTAAGCTGCAATGCCGCGCGGCAGCAGGCTTCGGCCTCTTTCAACTCGCCCAGCGCGACCAGGCCCACGCCCAGATTGGTCCAGGCATCCCAGCGCTCGGGGTGGCGCGTGACGATCTCGCGCAGCAGCGGCACCGCTTCATCGGGCTTTTCCTCGCGCACCAGGTGCACTGCGAGATTGTAGCGCGCGTCCACCGCTTGCGGCATGAGACGCACGGCCTCGCGCAAATGCTCCTCGGCTTCGGGCGCGCCGCCCGCGGCATCCAGCGCGTTGCCCAGGTTGGCATGCACTAGGCCCGTATGCGGCGCAATCGCCAGCGCCTTGCGGTAGGCTGTAATCGCATCTGAAAAGCGGTTCAGCGCCCGCAGCGCGACACCCAGGTTGTTCAGCGCGTTGGCATCGTCGGGCTTCAGCGCGATGTAGCGTTGATAGCTGAACACGGCGGCCGCGTTGTCCCCCATGTCGTGTTCCAGGTTGCCGCGCTTTATCCACGCATCCGCTGCCTCTGGCAGGTCTTGGGTGGTCTGGCGCAACACGCTCAAGGCTTCGCTGTTGCGCCCGACGGTTTGCAGCGCCTTGGCCAGCATCAGGCGCGGGGCCAGCCAGCCGGGCGCCAGCCGCGAGGCTTTCAGGAATGCCGGGGCAGCGGGGGCCGCGTTGCCCGATTCAATCAGCGCGACGCCCAAGGCAAAGCGGATGTCGGCGTTGTTGGGGGACGCCGTCAGGCCTTGCTGCAACGTGGCGATGGCGTCGGCGCTGCGCTTCTGCTCCAGGAATGACGCGGCTTGCGCGACCACGCTGTGCGGCGATGATGGATCGAACGTTGGAGGAGCGGCCATAACGTGAGATAAACGCATCCGATCTGTCTAAGTGCACGCCAAACTTACCATGACCGGCCCAGATAACGAAATCAGGCGTAACGAAATCACCGGTCGCGACATCATCGACGGCCTGTTGAAGGATGCCGAAGCGGCCCTGGCCGCGGGCGCGACCGCCAAGGCGCTGGCCATCTACCAGGGCGTGCTGATGCACGAGCCCGATCATGTCCTGGCCTTGCGTCAGGCGGGCGCCATCATGCTGCATCAGAACAACGCGGGCGCGGCCCTACAGTTATTCCAACATGCTGTGAAGCTGAAACCGGCCGATGCCGACCTGTACCACGGCGTCGGCACCGCGTTGCGTCAGATCGGCTACGTGGACGAGGCGATCCTGGCCTTGAAAGGCGCGGTCCAGGTGGACCCGGCGCACAAGCCCGCGCTCTATGATTTAGGTCTGCTTTATAAGCAGAAGGGCGACTACGCCAAAGCCGAGCAGATGCTGGGCAAGGCGGCAGCTCAGGCGAATGCTTACGGCGAGAGCCGTTTCGAGGCCGAGTTGCAGCGCGCGGTTGCGCTGTTCAAGCAGGACCGCCTGCCCGAGGCCGAGCGCTGGTTTCACCGCGCCGGTCTTCTCAACCCCGACGACCCCCGGCCCTTCGTCAACGTGGCGGTGATCTACCGTATTTGGGGGCATTTCGACGCTGCCGAGAAATGGCTGCGCAAGGCCATTGAAGCCGCCCCCGACAGCGCCGAAGCGCACTGGACGCTCGCGCACGTGCTGCTGGTGAAGGGCGATTTGCCCGGCGGCTTTGCGGAATACGAATGGCGCTTTCGCCGCGAGGGCCGCGCCGAACGCGCCATGCCGATGCCGCGCTGGACCGGTGAGGACCTGAACGGCAAAACACTGCTGCTGACGGCCGAGCAGGGCCTGGGCGATATGATTCACTTCAGCCGTTTTGCGCCTGACTTCGCTGGGCGCGGCGCGCGCGTGATCGTGGAATGTCACCCGGGCCTGGAAGTGTTGCTCTCCACAGTGCCTGCCGTGTCGGGCGTGATCACGCTGGGACAGACCTTGCCGCCCGCCGACTACTACCTGCCGATGATGAGTTCGGCCCTGGCGCTGGGTATTTCGCTGGAGACAATCCCAGCGCCCATTCCTTATGTGTCGGCTCCGAAGCCAATGAAACCGCTCGCGGCTGCGGGCTTCAAGGTGGGGCTGGTGTGGCGCGGCAACGCCAAGCACGAGAACGACCGGTTCCGCTCGGTCGATCTCGGCACGCTGCTGCCGGTGCTGAAAGTGCCGGGCGCGGTATTCTACAGTTTGCAGATCGGCGGAACGGACGAACTGCGGGCGTTGCCCGATGTGACCGTGCACGATCTGTCGCCTGCGCTAACCGATTTTTCTGCGACAGCCAGTAACATCGCGCAGCTTGATCTGGTCATCACGGTCGATACTGCCGTGGCGCATCTGGCGGGCGCCTTGGGCCGCACGGCCTGGGTGCTGCTGGCGCGCGGCAACGACTGGCGTTGGCTGCATGGGCGCAGCGACACCCCCTGGTATCCGAGCCTCGCCCTGTTCCGCCAGACGCCGCCGCGCGACTGGGGGGTGCCGGTGGCAGAGATGGCCCGGGCTTTGACGAGCCGGATCGCACAGGCAAAACGTTAACTGTTCCGGGTTAGGGTCGGGTCGGAAAGTGGAAGGATTTGAACCGTGAGTGACGACATTCCGGTGATCTTCGGCGACGACACGCCCGCCCCCTCGGCGGTGTTCCTGTCGGCGGCCGGCGCCGCGCAGATGCAGCAATATGCCGTCGCGGGCTGGCGCGTGCACGCGGCCATGGGCTTTCAGGCGATGGCCCCGATCAACCTCGCTGAAGTGCCGGCCACCACCACCGATGACGGCACCATCGGCCAGCCCACGCTGCTGTCGTGCGAGGGGCCCTTCTGGGCGCCGCAGGATATCATCAAGCTGCAGAACCTGGTGAAGGTGAAGCGCTGGCAGCCGCGCATCGTGAAACTGAATTACGCTTTCTACGATATCGAACCCGCGCAGATTCAAGCCGTGGTGGGTGAACTGAGTTCCCTGGGCTACGTGATCCTGGGGGCGCACTGGCGCGACGACAACACCATGCGCATTCGCGCGCTCAACCGCATCGACCGCCTGGAGATGTTGCAGCCGCCCGAGTGGCCGCGCCTGAACTTCATCGCCTGCGCCGAGGAACGCACAGCGCTGTTGATCATGCGCATCGGCCGCCTGCACGCGGCCCAGGAGCAGCGCATTGCGCAGTTGCGCGTATCGGAAGCCGTGCGCAACGACCACATCGCGCGTCTTGAAGCGGCCCTGGTGAAAAACCAGCCTTCGCCGCATTTCAGCCTGCAAAAAGGTTAGCCGCCGGTTGCTCGTAACTTGTCGGCGAGCGCGCGGGCCAGCACTTCGCCCAGCATGGGTCCGATGGGGGCCGCGATCAGGTTCTGTTCGGCCACGTCCATCACGGCCTCGGCCATCTCGCGGCGCAGGCTGATATCCTGCAGCAGCCGTGTCGCCAGCGTTACGTAATCGTCGGTGCTGCGCGTCACCAGCACGTCCAGCCCGATCTCGCGCAGCATGGCGGCACTCTGGCGGCAGCGCGCGGTCTTGCCTTCCTTCACCACCGGCGGGCAACCGGCGGCGATGGGGTCGGTGATCGACACCGCGCCCGAATAGGGGAAACTGTCGAGATACAGGTCGGCCATTTGCAGAATGGCGCGAATGGGTCCGCGCGTGGCTTGCGCTTCGATCACGTGCAGGCGGTCCACGCCCACGCCATGTTCGGCGAAAGT
>JAEUKM010000206.1 GCA_016793085.1 Rhodospirillaceae bacterium | reverse complement strand
GTTCGGGCTCTGCGCCGGAATTTGTACGACATCGCTGAAATACGCTGCGCATTTCCGCCGCAATGCCGAAGTGGGCATGGTGATGGTGAACCTGCCCACGTCGGGCGTGGATTACCACGTGCCCTTCGGCGGACGGAAGCATTCAAGCCACGGCCCGCGCGAGCAGGGCGCTTACGCGGCTGATTTCTTCACGGCGGTGAAGACGTCTTACATCAAGGCGGCATAAGGAGCGTGTCATGCTTGATCGCACAACCGTTCTAGACCTGGCCGCGCAACTGGATGCCGCCGAGCAAAGCCGCACCGCGACCCGGCAGTTCTCTATCGCGCATCCTGGCCTGACGATTGAAGACGCTTATGCCATCCAGACGGCCTGGGTGGAGCGCAAAATCGCCCGCGGGAATCCTGCGCGTGGCCATAAAATCGGCCTGACATCGCGCGCGATGCAGCGCGCCGTCAACATTACCGAGCCGGACTACGGCACCTTGCTTGAAGATATGTTCTTCAACGATGGAACCGACATTCCCATGTCGCGGTTTATCGTCCCGCGCGTCGAAGTGGAACTGGCCTTCATCCTGAAAGAGCGCCTGACCGGCCCGCGCTGCACCATGTTCGACGTTCTCAACGCAACTGATTACATCGTGCCCGCCATTGAGATTATCGATGCGCGTCTGCAGCGCATCGATGCAGCCACGGGCCAAACCCGCAAGATCGTCGATACCATTTCGGACAATGCCGCCAATGCCGGCCTTGTGTTGGGCGCGCGGCCCATCCGTCCGAATGCCGTGGACTTGCGCTGGGTCAGCGCGATTCTGTTTCGGAATGGCGTGATCGAGGATACGGGTGTCGCGGCGGCGGTTCTCAACCACCCCGCCAACGGCCCCGCATGGCTGGCCAACAAACTGCATCCGCATGGCGTGGCTTTGGAGGCGGGTGAGGTGATCCTGGGCGGGTCATTCACCGCGCCGGTGGATGCCAGATCAGGTGACGCGTTTCATGTGGATTACGGCCCCTTGGGCTGCATCAGCGTGAGGTTCGTGTGAGCGACCTGCTCGCCAACACCTTCAAGGCCGGTCTGGCTGGGTACCAAACGTTGTTCGGGTTCTGGCAGGCCCTCGGCTGTGCGACCACGGCTGAAATCAGCGCCACGGCCGGGTTTGACTGGCTGCTGTTCGACGGCGAACACGGGCCCAACGACATTCCGCTGCTGCTGTCGCAATTGCAGGCCGTCAGTGCCTATCAGGTTCACGCTGTCGCGCGGCCGCCCGCAAATGATGCGCGACTGATCAAGCAGTACCTGGATATCGGCTTCCAGACATTATTGGTTCCGTTTATCGAAACGCCGGAGCAGGCGGCAATCCTCGTTACCGCGACGCGTTATCCGCCCGCAGGCGTGCGTGGGCTGGCAAGCGGTATTGTCCGCGCCTCGCGCTGGAATGCCATTCCGCACTACATTCGACGCGCCGATGCGGAAATATGCGTGCTGGCACAGATCGAAAGCCGCACGGGGCTGGATAACATCACGGCTATTGCGCGTGTTTCCGGCATTGATGGCATCTTCATCGGCCCGTCCGACCTCAGTGCTGCATTGGGTTATCCGGGTGAGCCGTCTCACCCGGACGTGCTGAAAGCCATTGAGTCCGCGATTGCCGCGGTGCGTGCGGCGGGCAAGCCCGTCGGCATTCTGGCAGCTGATCCGGCCTTGGCGCGGCGGTATGTCGGCCTGGGGTGCCGGTTTGTGGCGGTCGGCACCGATGCCGGCCTGTTCGCATCGGGCGTGCGCCGTCTGGCAAATGAGATAAAATCCGCGCCTGTGGCGACACAGCAAAGCGCAGCCGCGTATTGAAGATAGGGGCCGTGATGAAAATAGGAATTGCTGGGGCAGGTGCGGTCGGCGGCTGGATCGGTGTCAGCATGGCGCGTGCCGGACATGACATCAGCGTGCTGGCCCGTGGGGCCACGCTGGCTGCCTTGCAGACCAGTCCCTGGCGTTTGAGTACCGCATCCGGCGTGCTCGAAGCCAAAGTACGCGCCAGCCAGGACGCGGCTATTCTTGGCGTGCAGGACGTACTGGTGATCACCGTGAAAGGCCCGGCCCTGCCGCAACTGGCGCCGACCCTCGCGCCCATGATCGGACCCGAAACGATTATCATTCCGGCCATGAACGGCGTGCCGTGGTGGTTCCTGCTGCCGGGCGGCGGAGATTTGCCGGCGACGCGCCTGAAATCCGTCGATCCGGCAGGCGTCATCGAAGCGGCCATTGCCTTGCCGTCGCTGATCGGCTGCGTGGTTCATGCCAGCGCCGCCGTGACGGCACCCGGCGTCGTCCAGCACAAGAACGGCCGCAAGCTGATTTTCGGCGAGCCGCGGGGCGGCACGACACCGCGCTTGACCAAGGTGATCGAGAGTTTCCGCGCGGCCGGTTTCGAGGCCGAGGCCAGCGCGCGTATCCAGAACGACATCTGGTACAAGCTGTGGGGTAACATGACCATGAACCCCATTTCGGCGCTGACGGGGGCTACGTGCGACCGCATTCTTGATGATGCGCTTGTTAGCGGATTTGTTCTGGCCGTGATGAAGGAAGCCGCTGCCATTGGCGCGCGCATCGGCTGCGAAATCCGCGAACGCGGTGAGGACCGCAACCAGGTCACTCGCCAGTTGGGGGCTTTCAAAACATCCATGCTGCAGGACGTGGAAGCAGGCCGGCCCATCGAGTTGGACGCATTGGTCGCCGCCCCGCGCGAGATCGCACAGGCGCTATCCATTCCGACGCCGAATATCGATGCCTTGTTTGGCCTATCACGCGTGTTCGGCCGCGTGCGCGGCCTCTATCAAGCCTAAAACCGCTTTACACCAACCGGAGGGAAAATCATGACTGCGATCACAGAGCGTTTAAATGCATGGCAACCCCAGATGCTTGGGGTCCTCAGAATCATGGCCGCGCTACTCTTCCTGGCGCACGGGTCGCAAAAGCTTTTGGGCTTCCCGCCCGCGGCCAACGGAGGCACGGAGTTGCTTTCGCTGCTGGGCTTGGCCGGTGTGCTTGAGTTGGTCGGCGGCGCGCTGCTTGCTCTTGGGCTGTTCACCCGGCCCGTTGCGTTCGTTCTCTCGGGCCAGATGGCGGTGGCCTATTTCATGGCGCACGCGCCGCGCTCGTTTTTCCCGACGCTCAACGGCGGCGACGCGGCTATTCTGTATTGCTTCCTGTTCCTGTATCTCGTCTTTGCCGGGCCGGGGGCGTGGACGGTACAGTCGCTGATCGCCCGTAAAGCCTGAAGGCGTTCGGCCCGTATAGAAGCGGGCAAATTTACTCGGGCGGAAAGAGACGCGAGTTCGCCACGGCAGACCAGATTTTCTTTGGGTCCAGGGCCGACACTGTAAGAAGCCGCGACTGCAGATTGACGCGCCCGGCGCCCTGAACCTCGTACAAGGCTTCGAAAGCGTCAGTGCCGTTCAGACGGGCCGCGATCTCGGGCATGAACGACGGCTGCCCAATGGCGTCGGCGGCACCCATCACTGCGGTGTCGCGGGTACCGGCAATAACGGCGATGTGGTTGCCGTTAGGCCCGGCGAAGCGCGAGACGTAACCGTAGTCGCGGTACATGGTGCCCTTGGGGACGGCGTTGGCTGCCTGGCTGATGTAATGCGTGCCGTCGGCAGTGTCGATGATTTCATCGTAGCTCTCGCCAATGGTGAAGCGCGAGGTGGCCAGCACGCTGTCGCGCAGTTTCCCCAGGCCGCTCAGCAGGCCTATGTATATGACATCGTTGCGGCGCAGTGCTTCCAACGGAAACTCGGACTGCAGCATGACCATCACGCGCCTATTCGGCGCTAAGCGCGATACCACCTGCTGCAATGCCTTGCCGGCGGACGTAGGCAGATAGGACAAGCCGATATCCGAGTAGGTGGCCATCTGGTCCGGATGATCCATCAGGTAGGTGTAAAGGTCTTCCTTCGAGTTGATGCCGAATTCGCGAACGAGGCGGCTGACGTTAAGGCCGTCGTCGCTTTCGCCTACAAGGTAGTAGTCGCCGATCACGATCATCAAGGACTGATTACTGCGGTTGATCGCGGCCAGAAAGCCGGTGTCGTCGCCGGTGGCGGGCCGCCGATCGATGATCCACAACCAGGCTGCAGCATTGAGGATCAGCACCATGGCAATGATGGAAATTGCCAACGCCCGTACGGGGCGTGGTTTTGCAGCAGACGGCGGTTCATCCGGCTCGAGGTCGCTGTCGGTGGGGATCTCAGCGGCGGAGGCGAGCACAAGACGGTACTCGCCGCGCGGAATTGTCAGCCGCGCCGCGCCGGCATTCCCCTCACGCAAATAGAAATCTTCCAGCTTCTTGCGTAACCGGTGAATACAGACCCGCACGCTGGCATCGCCGGTCACGGTGCTGCTGTCCTTGCCGAAAACGGTGACGGCGATCTCGATTTCTTTAGGCGGCGTGCCTTGTGCCGTGCGCGCAGCGAGGAAGTCGAACAGTATGGGCAAGGGGCCGCCTTGCCCCAGGAGTCCGCTGGCCCGGATGCGGCGAATCTCGGCTTCTATGGCGGCATCGGCCATGGGCAACCCTTTGCATACCCCCTTGGCAGCGTGCTGTAACGTCTGTAACGGCGCAGTAACGTCAATGGCTTAGCGCTGAAACTGTAAATTACTTCCGCACGCGCCGGACGTAGGCTTATCAGGTCGACGGCATCGAAGCCATACGCATTCCAGGTGGGTCCATTGGCCGAATCGTCACCGTCGATCACAGCTGTTTCAACCTCGCGCCGCCGCTGGCCGTGGATTCTGGCCGGGATTGCCCTGCTGGCTGTGGCGGTGTTGTGGGAGCTGAAAACCTTGTCGGCCGAGCGCAGCTTGCTGGTTGCCGACCCGGACACCGCCCTGCGCGATGCCGGGCTGATGGCCATGGCCGCTTCTTCGGGGCGTGCGGCCTTCCAGGTGAACTGTCAGGGCTGTCATGGCGCGGGAGGCACCGGCAACCCGGGCTTTGGCGCGCCTAACCTAACCGATGCGGATTGGCTTTACGGTGTGGGGTTGCCCAGTGAGATCGAACGCATCGTGGCATACGGTGTGCGCTCCAACCATCCCAAGTCCTGGAATCTCGCGGTTATGCCTGCATACGGCCGCGCGCCTGGCGCCGGGGGTAATGCGCCCGAACCGCTGACGCCCTCAGAGGTTTCAGACCTCGTGGAGTATCTCGCCAGTCTGCAGGGCGATAGCGCTGACACAGCGGCTGCTGCGCGCGGACATGCCGTCTATAACGATCGCGGCGGCTGCTTCGATTGCCACTCGCGCGATGCTGGCGGCGATCCATCCGTGGGTGCGCCGAACCTGAAGGACCGCGTTTGGCTCTATGGCGACGGCAACCGCGAGCAGTTGCGCCGTTCC
This sequence comes from Rhodospirillaceae bacterium, assembly GCA_016793085.1. Taxonomy (GTDB): domain Bacteria; phylum Pseudomonadota; class Alphaproteobacteria; order Rhodospirillales; family Rhodospirillaceae. The sequence continues at coordinate 2,086 of JAEUKM010000206.1, read as the reverse complement.
ATCGCAGATGGCCATCAAGGTGTCTGCCCGTCCTTTATCGGCTCGCTCTCACCGATGCAAATTCGCGCGGTGGCACTTTACGTGTCCTCATTGTCACAGCCCCAACAGGTGAAATGACCATGTCCCAGTCTCGCGATCCGATCTCCGCCCAAAACCGGCGTACGTTGGCGCTGGGTGCCGTGGGCGCGCTCGCCGGCCTGGCGATGGCCGGCTACGCTTTATTCACCGCCGAAGGCACGTCGACCCTCTACGTCGCGCCGGAAAATGTGGCGGTTGTGAATCAGCAGCCAATTTCAAGAATCGATTATGCCGCAGCACTGCAGACGCTGTACGCCAAAACTCTAGGAGAGGCCACGACGGAAGAACGGCAGAGGGTCCTGGATGATTTGATCGCCGAAGAATTGATGGTCCAGCGTGCCAAGGAACTGGATGTGCCGCTGACCGATCAGATGGTGCGTTCGTCTATGGTCAGTGCCGTGCAGGCGCAGGCCGCCATGAGCGCTTACACCGAATTGCCGGGCGAGGCCGAATTGAAGGCGTATTTCGAAACAAATGTCGCCGAGTACCAGAGCGAAGGCATCATGGCGGTGAAGAATTACGTGTTCGCCGACGCATCGACCGCCGCTGCGGCCGTCACGGCGCTGAAGGCCGGGCTGCCGGCGGCGGCGGTGCTGAAAACCTACGGTGGGACTGATACGGAGAGGGTCAAAGGGGAGGAGTTTTACTTCGCGGCCAAGATTCACCTGGGTGATGTGCTGTTCGCCGCCGCGCGCGAATTGCCTGATGGCGGCATTTCGGCGCCCGTGCAGGATAACGGGCATCACGTGCTGGTGATGATCAAGAATGTCCGGCCGGTGGCGTATTCGTTCGATTCGGCGCGGGCCAAAGTGCTGCAGGACTACCGCCGCGACACCGCCAAGAAACTTCAGGCCGCCAACCGCGACTTCCTGCACAAGCGCGCTAACATTCTCATCGCCGAGGATATGCGCAAATGAAGCGGGTTTGGATCGTCCTGCTATTGTTGCTCGGTGCAAGCCCGAGCTTAGCGCATACGCGCAGCGAATCGCATGCGGTGTGGGAAATCGACGGTACGGACATTGATCTGATCCTGACATTCGCCGAAGTCGACGTGGCAAAAATCGTCTCTGGCGACACCGCCATCACCGATGCGGCGCTTCATATTTATCTGACCGAGCGCATCTATCCGCTCGCCGACGGACAGCGCTGCGCATTGGTACCGCCCGGCGTGACGCTCTCGACCGTGCCCGGGTTCCGTACCTACGATTTCACCTACCGCTGCGAAACGCCGCGCAACATCTCCATTCACTTCGGGGCTTTTTTCGACAAAGTGCCGACCCATGTGAACTTCGCCCAGATCCAGAACATCACCGCGGCCGCATTTACAGAACAACTTCTGACCATCGACCGGCAGGACGTTGCGGTCACTGGCGAGGCCGAACAGCTTTTGCACGCAAGCTTCCTCGATTTCATGGAAATGGGCGTACACCATATCTTCACCGGCATCGACCATATGTCGTTCCTGCTAGGTCTGGTGTTGATCGCGCGGCGGCTGCGCGACCTGGTGTTCGTCGTCACGGGGTTTACGCTGGGTCATAGCCTTACCTTGGCGCTTGCAGTGACGGGCGTGATCCGGCCTCATGCGGAGTTTATCGACGCGCTTGTTGCGCTCACCATTGTGCTGATTGGGGCCGAGAATATCGTGTCTTCCACGCGTCGGCCCGAAGTGGTCGCGGGTGCCGTGGCCTTGTCGCTGGGCCTGATGGCGGTGCTGAAACTGCTTGGCGTGGGCAGCTTGCCGCTGCTTCTGGTGCTCGGTGCAGGCGTGTTCTCGGCCAGCTATCTCCAGATGTCGGGCCATGTGAGGGATGCCGGCCGCTTGCGGCTGGCGATCACTCTTGTCTTCGGGCTGATCCACGGCTTCGGTTTTGCCAAAGAACTGTTGGAGATGCAGCTTCCGCCCGAGCGTCTAGCCTCTCTGCTGGTGGGCTTCAACCTTGGCGTGGAGGTTGCGCAGTTGGCGCTGGTGCTGGGGGCGAGTCTGTTGGCGCTGATCGTCATACGCCTT
>JAEUKM010000172.1 GCA_016793085.1 Rhodospirillaceae bacterium | reverse complement strand
CAGCTAGCAAACTCATCGCTGGCAAGTAATTCTCTATTTTAAAGAAACTGCGAAGAGCAGGCCACATTTCGCCAGTGAAGTTATGAAGCGCTATCTCCGCTTCTTCTCTTAATTCGTTGTGAGAATACTCACGACTATAGGAGCAACCATCTTCACGCTCAGCAATAGCAACAATGTTAGTTGCTCTCCTATAGGCGCTTAACAAGCTTTGTCCTTCAACAGTGTCCAAGAAGGCTTTTAAGGCATATGCGCGCTCAGTTAACTGCACTAAGTCATCGTATCTGACTAGCTCTGCTTTATCATTCTGAGTAAAAACAGCAGAGATCATATCATGCCGCACGCCCTTGTCTTTCAGGTGCACTTTCAGGCGGTCGGCGAAGAAGGCCAGCAAATCGTTGGCGACCGCGTTGGCATCGGCCTTCACCTTGCCGCCGTACACGGCCACGGCCTGTTTGAAGACGGCCAGCAGCGGCAGGCGCAGTTTGTTTTCCAGGATCAGCCGGATCACGCCCAGCGCGGCGCGGCGCAAGGCATAAGGGTCTTTCGAGCCCGTGGGTTTTTCGTCGATGGCGAAGAAACCTACCAGCGTGTCGATCTTGTCGGCCAGCGACACAGCGACACTGAGGGGTTTGGTGGGGCACGCATCGTTGGGGCCCAGCGGCGAGTAATGCTCGGCAATCGCGTCGGCCACGCCCGCGTCTTCCTTGCCGTGCAGCGCGTAGTAGCGGCCCATGATGCCTTGCAGGTCCGGGAACTCGCCGACCATACCCGTAGATAAGTCCGCCTTGGCCAGCTGGGCCGCGCGCTTGGCCAGTTTCACATCGGCCTTGCACGCAGGCGCCAGGTGCTCGGCCAGCGCGGTGATGCGCTCCACCTTGTCGCGCACGGTGCCCAGCTTTTCCTGGAACACGCGCTCGGAGAGTTTTTCAACGCGGCTCTCCAGACGAACCTTACGGTCCTCGTCCCAGAAGAACTTGGCGTCCGACAACCGCGCGCGCAGCACCTTCTCGTTGCCCGAAACGATAGCCTTGCCGCCGTCGGTGGCTGTCATGTTGGCGATGAGGGCAAAACGGTTGGCAAATTTGCCATCCTTGGCATGAAGCGCGAAATACTTCTGGTGCTTGCGCATGGCCGAGGTCAGCACTTCGTGCGGCACGTCCATGAAGGCCGCATCGATGGTGCCGAGCAGCGGCACCGGCCATTCCACCAGCCCGATCACCTCGTCCAGCAGGCCCTTATCGTCTTTTGCAACCAGGTTTTCCTTGGCGGCGAGATCGGCCACACCTTTTTGAATGAGGCCCGCGCGCTCGGCGGGCTCGACGATGACGAACGCCTTGCGCAGCTTGTCCACGTATTCGGCATAGGTATGGGCCGTGATGTGGCCGGGGCTGAGAAAGCGGTGACCCAGAGTAGTATTTCCGGCCGCAACACCCGCAAACGATACGGGCACCACCTTGCCGTCGAACACGCACAGAATGCGGTGAAGCGGGCGTACCCAGCGCGTCGGGTTCAAGGCCCAGCGCATGGATTTCGGCCAGGGCAACTGAGCCAGGGCCGCTTCGATGATCTCTTTCAGAACATCGACAGCCGGGCGGCCCTTCTTCTTGATCACGGCGAAATAAAAGTCGCCCTTATCCAGTTTGCGCACTTCGGCGTCTTTGATATCCGCCAAGCCAGAGGCCTTCAGGAAGCCTTGAATGGCCTGCGGAGCAGCGTCGGTCTTGGGGCCCTTGCGCTCGTCGTTGATGTCGGGCTGCGCGGTGGGCAGGCCATCCGCCGACAGCGTAACGCGGCGCGGGCCGCCCACGGCTTTAAGCGATGCGGGCGCCAGGCCTTGCGCCTTCAGGGCGTCGCCCACCAGGCGCGCCAGGGCCTCGGCCGCGCTGGCTTGCATGCGGGCGGGAATTTCTTCGGAAAAGATTTCGAGTAAAAGCTCGGCCATGATTACATGCAGCCTTCCGGTTCCTCCCCCTGAAAGGGGGAGGCGGAGGTGGGGGTCGTTTTACAACGATCCCCTCCCGACCTCCCCTTTTCAAGGGGAGGAGAAACCGATTGCCACGTACTCATGTGCGTTTGTACCCGTCTTCAAGCCAGCTTTCGCAACATGCCTTGGCCAGAGCGCGCACGCGGCCGATGTAGGCGGCGCGTTCCGTCACGCTGATGACGCCGCGCGCATCGAGCAGGTTGAAGGTGTGCGAGGCCTTGATGCACTGGTCGTAAGCGGGCAAGGCCAGCTTTTTGTCCAACAGCGCCTTGCATTCGTCTTCGCAGTGCTTGAAGCGCGTGAACAGAATATCGGTGTTGGCGTATTCGAAGTTGTGCGCGCTGTATTCCACTTCGGCGCGTTTGAACACATCGCCGTACGTGACGCCGCGGCCGTTGAAGTCAAGGTCATAGACGTTCTCGACGCCCTGCACGTACATGGCCAGGCGTTCCAGGCCGTAGGTCAATTCCACGGCCACCGGGTCGCACTCGATGCCGCCGACCTGCTGGAAGTAGGTGAACTGCGTCACTTCCATGCCGTCGCACCACACTTCCCAGCCCAGGCCCCAGGCGCCCAAGGTCGGGCTTTCCCAGTCGTCCTCGACAAAGCGGATATCGTGCGCCATGGGGTCGATGCCGATGGCCTTCAGGCTTTCGAGATAAAGCCCCTGCGGGTCCGGCGGCGAGGGCTTCATGATCACCTGGTACTGGTAGTAGTGCTGAAGCCGATTGGGGTTCTCGCCGTAGCGGCCATCGGTAGGCCGGCGCGAGGGCTGCACGTAGGCCGCACTCCAGGGCTTGGGGCCGAGAGCCCTTAATGTCGTGGCCGGATGGAAGGTGCCCGCCCCCACTTCCATGTCGTAGGGCTGGAGGATCAGGCAGCCCTGATCGGCCCAGAAATTCTGGAGCGTCAAAATCAGCTTCTGGAAGCTTAAGGGCGCGGCAGCCATGGGCGTTGGTGTGTCCTGGTGAGAGCGCGGCAAGCTACCGGCCAGAACCTTGAGAATCAAGCCAATGTGGGGTTTTCAGGCCTCTGCTCGCTGGTTTCGAGCCCATGAACCTCTCCCCTGGGAGAGGTCGGCCCGAAGGGCCGGGTGAGGGCGAGTTCGTTTAAGGGGCCTGCTTCAATCAAGGGCTAGAAAACAACACCCCCTCACCCCAACCCTCTCCCAAGGGAGAGGGAGTAGTTGGATATCCTAACCGTTGCAGGCGCAGGCCTTGCCCTGGGCCACATACGTGCCGCACTTGGGGCAGGCCACCAGCTTGACGGGCATTTGGGGGTCGGGCTTGGCCGTCGGCGCCGCCGCGGCCTGCGCGTCCTCGGCCACCTTCTTGGCGGCTTTCACGGCGGCCTTGAAAGGCCCGATCCGGCCCCGAAACTTGATGAGGTACCAGGCGACAGCAATGACAATCACCGTCAGCAGCAGCTTCAGGATTGCACCCATGGGATGCCGACGGACCTAGAGACCGAAGCGCGCCCACCAGGCGCGTTCTTCCACCGCCGAGAGCAACTGCCCGGCCCAGCCGGTGTCGGCCTCCACATCCGGCGGAATGAAGCGGCCGAAGCGGCGCTGGAACCAGCCCTGCGGGCGTTCGATGGTCATGAAGCGTACATCGTCGCCGAACTTGCGGCGGCACACAGTGCGCAAATCCCCCAGGCCGTCCACCAGGCCCAGTTCTTTCGCCTTCTCGCCGGTCCAGATGTCGCCGTTGAACAGCTCGTCGCCGCCGTTCAGCTTCAGTGCGCGGCGGGCCTTCACGTAACCGATGAACTGCTTGTGGATATCGGCCTGAATGTCCTTCAGGCGCGCCACATCATCAGGGTTCTCGGGCCGGAACGGGTCCAGCATGCTTTTGTGATCGCCTTGCGTATACACACGGCGTTCGACGCCGATTTTCGCCAGCAACTCGTGCACGCCGAAGGTGGCGGCGATGACGCCGATGGAGCCGACGATGGACATGGGATCGGCGTAAATCTCATCCGCCGCCGCGGCCAACCAGTACCCGCCCGAGGCCGCCACATCCTCGGTGAAGGCCAGCACGGGGGTTTTCTTGTCGTCGGCATAGTGCCGGATCAGGTTTGCGATCTGGGCCGACTGCACGGCCGAGCCGCCCGGCGAATTGATGACCAGGGCCACCGCCCGCACGCGGCGGTGGAAGGCTTTACGAAGCAGGCTTTCCAGGCCCGCGACATTGAGGCCGCGCGGGCTCAAGCCCGTGCCGCCGATGACGCCCTTCAAGCGCACTACGGCCACCACCGGCGGCGGCTCGCCCCGGCTGATGGGCAGGTCGAACTGGGCGATGAAATCGTTGATGCGGTCGATGAAACTCATGCCCGGAAAATAGCCCCCCATGCGCGGATTGCAAGAAAGCTTCGTGTAACGTGCGCAGGCTGTGCAACGCAAAACGGCGGACCCTGAGGGGCCCGCCGTTTGTAATCGCCGGTTGGCGACAGGTTTTAGAAATTCAGCCTTTAGAAATTGACGTTGGCGCGCAAGCCGAACTGGCGCTTATCCGGGAAGATGCCCGACGCAAAGCTGGGCAGCGCCGTCGGGCGCGGGGGCTGATAAGCCACGTTCCAGGCCTGCAGATACACCGCGCTCGACTTCAATGTATCGTCGTTGAAGAGGTTGTTGACGTAGGCCGTCAG
>JAEUKM010000171.1 GCA_016793085.1 Rhodospirillaceae bacterium | reverse complement strand
TTCGGCGCGCGGGCAACCTATGGCGTTGCCGAGATGAACGCCGACTTGACGGCGGCCCTTGATAAGCCCGATGCGCCCGAACTGCTCGCGCGCGGCGACGTGGACAACGCGTTCAAGACCGCTCCGAAGAAAGCCGTGTTTGAAATGCAGGCGCCGTATCTGGCCCACGTCTGCATGGAACCCATGAACGCCACCGTGCACATTCAGGAAGGCCGGGTTGATGTGTGGGCGCCCTGTCAGGGCGCCAGCATGGTGGTCGAGCATGTGGTGAAGGCCCTGGGCGTGGACCCCGGCACTGTGCGCGTGACCCGCACGTTCCTGGGCGGCGGCTTCGGGCGGCGCAGCGATGCCGAGTACGCGGGGCAAGCGGCCCTCATTGCCAAGGCGGCGGGCACGCCCGTGAAGCTGATCTGGTCGCGTGAGGAGGACATGAGGCAGGATTTCTACCGCCCGGTCTCGCGCGTGCGCATGACGGCGGCGCTGGATGACAAAGGCGTGGTGCAAGCCTGGGATATTCTCAACGCCAGCCCGTCCATATCGAAACGCCGCTTCCCCGACATCATCAAGGACGACAAGGATCCGTCACATCTCGCAGGTTTCGCCGATCATCCCTACACCATCGCCAACCTGCGCGTGCGCTCGCGCATCATCGACAACGGCATTCCCGTGGGCTTCTGGCGCTCGGTCTATCACGGCCAGAACATCTACTTCCGCGAGGCGATGCTGAACGAACTGGCCGAGAAGGCGGGGATGGACCCTATCGCGTATCGCCGCGAACTGTTGAAGGGCAACGCCCGCTACAACTCCATGCTGGACGATCTGGTCTCCTTAAGCGGCTACGACAAACCCTTAAGCCCCGCCAAAGCCGGCATCCGGCGCGGGCGTGGGTTCGCCATCGGTAACTCGCACGGCTCGTTGTGCGCGCAGGTGGTGGACGTCAGTGTCGCCGCCGACAACTCCTTCACGGTGGACCGCTTCAGTTGCGTCATCGATGTGGGCACCATCGTCAATCCCGGCATCGTCGAGGCGCAGATGGAAAGCAGCATCATCGACGGCCTGGGCATGACCATGTTCGGCGGCATGACGCCCAAGGACGGCGGCATGGCCGAGGGCAACTTCAGCGAGGTGCGTTTCCTGCGCCTGGCCGAGGCGCCCCTGGAGATCCGGGTGAAGGTGAAGGATTGGCCCGACACGCCGCCCGGCGGGGTGGGCGAACCGGCCCTGCCGCCCACGGCCCCGGCCTTGATCGACGCCCTGGCGAAAGCGACCGGCACGCGCCTTCAGGCCTTGCCCGTGGTCAAGCAAGGGTTCAGTGTTTAGGGCGCGTGGCTCTCCCGGCGCGCCCGGTTAGGGCTTCGTCATAAAAGCTTCATCGTTCCGTCACACAACGCTGATGGTCTTGCCTTAGATGAAGCCATGACGTTTCCTGACCCGGGTGTCCGTCTGGGGCGCCTCTCTTTATCGGTAGCAAAGTCCTGGCCATGAACAAATCCGAACATACCGTTTCGTCTTTCGATAACGATCTTGCCGGGCAGGAGAAGCGCGTCCTTGAAATGGGCGGGCTGGTGGAAGCGCAACTGGCCGCCGCCATTACCGCGCTGATGAAGCGCGACGTAGAGGCCGCCGAGCGCATCATCGCCAAGGACGCCGATGTGGATGAGTTCGACCGTAAGGTCGAAACGGGCGCGCTCAGCATCATTGCCCGGCGTCAGCCCGTGGCCGCCGATCTGCGCTATGTCTTCGGCACCATCAAGATGGCGGGTTCATTGGAACGTGTCGGCGACTACGCCAAGAACATGGCTAAACGCACGCTTATTCTGGCCACGCAGCCCGGAGTGAAAATCCCCTCCGACATGCAGGTGCTCGGCAACACGGTGCTGAAAATGCTGCATGACGTGATGGACAGTTTCACCACCCGCGACGCCAAGAAGGCCGAAGCCGTCTGGCAGCGCGACTGGGAAACCGACGAGATCGCCAAGCGCCTGATGAAGAAGATCGTGGCCGACATGGGCCGCGATGTCATCCGCCAGGGCGGCGACGGCAGTCCCGACGTGGAAGGCCAGACGCACCTTCTGTTCATCGCCAAGAATCTGGAACGCGTGGGCGACCACACCACCAACATCGCCGAGGTCATCCAGTTCCAGCTTTCGGGCTCCTGGACGCCCGGCGAACGGCCCAAGGCCGAACTGGCCTCCAAGGCCGGCGAATAACGGCCCTTCAGGCTTATTTCTGACGTGCGCCGAACCGGCCCGTTCGGCGCGCCCTCAGTCCTGAAGCGCGCGGTCCACGGCCAGCGCCACCAGCGTCATCTTCACCAGGTTGGGCGGAAAATGCGCCATCACGCCGTCAATGGTGTGGCGGATGGCGTCGCTGGGCGGCGCCGCAGGCCGGATGGCGTGATCGAGATACAGCAGCCGCGCTGCGGCGTGGGCTCTCAGCAAATAACCATCGGCGGCTTCATGAATGCCGGGCATCACCGGGGCAAGGCTGCGGTGCAGAAGGGCCAGGAACTCGGGCCATGCGGCCAAGTGCCGGTAGAACGAAGGGATCGTCGGCCCGTCGGTCCCGTGGACCTGCAGGGCCAGGGCCCGCAACAGGGACATCGTGCCAGGAGCCAGGGTCTTCAGATCGGCCATGGGCGGCAGCGGGCCCAGCGCTTGCGGCAACGCCGCGGCCGGCGGCGGGATGGGGTAGCGGCGTGGCGTCGCAGCCCCGGCCACCGCATCCATCGATAACTTCAGCACATCAATCGCCAGCAGGTTTGCGGGGTTGGCCCGCCCATAGGCCGCGCACGTGGCGCGCACGGCCGCCCGCGCCGGGCCATCCAAGCCGCTGGCTAAAGCGTCGGCGGCAGTGAAAGCAATGCTGGGCAGAGATTGCGCGTCGCTTAAGTGCCCGGCGGCTTCCAGCACGCGCCCGGTCGTATAGACCGGGGCGATGACGCTCCACGCCCATTCCAGGCATCCGGGCACTGCGGCCATGTGGCGGAAGATCAGGTTCACCATGGGCACGCCCAGGCGCAGGCGCAATTCGCCGTAAATGGCGGCAATCGGCCCGCTTGCTTCGCTCTCTTTCAGTTCGGGAAGCAGCGGCTGGGTCATGCTGGGTAGCGCTTACGCCACGCGCTTCAGCATCTTCTCGAAATCGGACGCGGGCAGGGGCTTGGAATAGTAGAAGCCCTGGATCACATCGCAGCCGTTGTCGCGCAGGAAGTCGATGTGCTCCAGAAGCTCGGCCCCTTCGGCCACCACTTCGAGGTTCAGGCCGCGCGAGAGCCCGATGATGGCGCGGGCGATTTCAGCGGTGTTCTGGTTTTCCTGCACATCGCGCACGAAGGCGCGGTCGATCTTCAGCGTCGTGATGGGAAAGCGGCCCAGGTACGACAAGCTGGAATAGCCCGTGCCGAAGTCGTCGATGGATAGCCCGCAACCCAGGTCGCGCACCTTCTGCATGCGGGCGATGGCGCTCTCGATGTCGTTCATCAGCATGCTTTCGGTGATTTCCAGTTCCAGCCACTGGGCGGCAAGGCCCGTGTCGGCGAGCGTCGCCACCACCTTGTCCACCATGTCCTTGGCGCGGAACTGATGGGCCGAGACGTTCACCGACATACGGATGGGCTCGTAGCCTTTGTTCTGCCATTCCTTGGTCTGGCGGCAGGCTTCCTTCAGCGCCCAGGTGCCGATCTCGACGATCAGGCCTGTCTCCTCGGCCACGGGAATGAACTCGCCCGGGCTGATCATGCCGCGCACCGGGTCTTTCCAGCGGATCAGGGCCTCGCCGCCTTTGACCTTGTTGGTCTGCGGGTTGACCTTGGGCTGGTAGAACAGAATGAACTCGTTATTCGCCAGCGCCGCGCGCATGCGCTTTTCCAGATCGAGCCTGTTCTTGGCCTTGGCGTTCATGTCCGAGGCGAAGAAGCGGTACTGATCGCCGCCCGCCTGCTTGGCGAACTGCATGGCCGAGAGCGCGCCCTTCAACAGGTCGTCGAAATCCTTGCCGTCGGTGGGGTAGATCGAAAGTCCCACCGACAAGGTGGCGTAAATGTCCTCGCCCTTCAGATGAAACGCTTTCTTAACCCCATTCAGCACTTTTTCCGCGACGATCACGCTGTCGTCGATGGCGGCAATCGGCGTCATCACCGCGAACTTGTCGCCGTCCAATCGCGCCGCGGTGTCGGACTGGCGGACGATCTTGCTTAAGCGGTCGCCCAGTTCCTTCAAGAGCTGGTCGCCTGCGGCGTACCCAAGGCCGTCGTTGATGACGGTGAAGCGGTCCAGGCCCATCACCAGCATGGCGATGGATTTGTTGGCGCGCTTGGCGTTCAGAATGTTCTGCCCGACACGGTCGGCGAGCAGGCTGCGGTCAGGCAAGCCTGTCAGCGGGTCATGCCCCACCTTGCGCGTGGCGCCGCTGCCCGCGTCGCTCTGGAAGGTTTCCGATAAGATCAGCGCCACGTACTGGCTGGGCGTACCGCCGCCGTCTTTCACCGGCGTCATGGTCAGCGAGTGCAATTGCGCTTTGCCGTCGGCGTGCTGCGAGCGCACCGAGTCAAAATGCAGGCGCTCAGTGCCGGACCACAGCGAGTTGCAGAACTCCTCGTCGTTGTAGTCCTTGAACAGCTCGGCGGCGTGCATGCCCTCAAGCTTGGATCTCGGGTGGCCTGTCAACTTCTCGAAGGCGGCATTGACGCGCTGGATGACGCCTGCGCGGTCCGTCACCATCACGGCGTCCGAGGTGGTCTCCAACACGGCCTGGAACAAGGCATCGGCCCCGGTTGCGCCCACTGCTGTCATGGCAAACGTATCTCTCTGATATTTCAGGGCCTTCCGGCCCGTTACGCGTCCCCGCCGCAAGGCGCCTTTATAGCCGCCCGCAAGGCTGATGGGGAGGGGGCGGGTCCGGGGAAAACAGCCCAAAACAAAGGAATCGGCGCTTGCCCACCCCGCCGGTCGTCATGGTTCTGCAACCCACCACAACCGCTGGGCGTTGCTGTGCCGTTGGATGTCTCGACCGGGCCCGCGCATTTGGCAGAAGCCGGAGGCGCGGCCCACTTCGGCGAGCTTACATCCGGCGGGGGGATGCGGTCGGCACGGCGCCGTTGATGGGCCGTGTGTTTCGCAGCAAGTTTGCTTCACAGCAAAGGATCGCCCAATGACCTATCTGGAACTCGCTCCCGTCATCGACACGGTCTACGCCGTCGCCCTGGCCGTGATCCTGTTCATCATCGTGCGCAAGGCCAACGTCGGCAAAACCGGCAACTAGGTTCTTCGCGCCGTTCATTTTCTCCGCGGCCCAACTTCGATTTGAGGGGGAGAGGGGATGCCCAAAGCCCGCGTGCCCGGCACGCGGGCTTTGCCGTCTGCCGCGCGCGGGATTACGGCCCGGCGGATTCCTGTGAGTTTCCGGAATAATGGGGAAAACGCGCCGGGTTTTCCGCCGTCCGCGCTGCGGGTTTTTCCCCGCAACTCACCTGCATTGCGCCTGCATTTGCAGGTGGCAGTGAATTTTTTTCGGTGCGCTCTCACGATTTTTTTATCACACCCGTTATTCACAACTTTGGCCGGCCGCGGGTCTTGGCGGCGGCGTACCGAAAGCGCATCGTGGCGCGGCTGCCGGTGGCCGCGTTTTGGCCATGGGCGCGCTTGCCGCAGGACACTGTGCAGGCCCAACGCCTAGTGTTGAGGCCGGTAGTATCGAGGCTCGCGGAAACGGGAGGGTGCCGATGAAGTTGAAAAACGTTTTGATGGTGGCCGGTGTGCTGGGGCTCGGCGTGTCTGCCGAGGCCGCCGATTACCGCGCGGGCGAGCCGCCCGCCATTTCACGCGATGCGCTGGCCAAGGCCGACTATGTGAAGGGCCGCGCGGCCTTCCAGGCGCGCTGCTCGGCCTGCCACACGGTGGGCGAAGGGGCGGACCTGGCCGGGCCTAATCTGTTTGGCGTGTTCTCGCGTAAAGTCGGCGCGAAAGAAGACTTCGACTTTTCGCCGGCCTTAAAAAACGCGGGCTTCAACTGGACGCCCGCGCGCTTGGCCGCGTGGCTGGCTGACCCGGAAAACTATCTGCCGAACAACAACATGATGATCCCGGAACCGGTCCCTGAGAAAGACCGCCTGAACATGCTCTCGTTCATGATGGTGGAATCGGGGGCCGCCGACTGGCCGCGTCCCGCCGTTGCCAACGCCAATGCCGTGCGCGACCCCACCAAGCCCTATGCCGAGCGCTTCCCGAGTTTCTGGAACCACATGATGTTCAACACTGTCCGCTACGCCTTCGAGCGTCCGGGCCAAGCGGAATACATAGTGGACGTGTACTACAACACCGACGGCAGCGTGACCTCGAACACCAAAGGTGTCGATGGCTTCTGGCACATCAAGGACGACGGCAAGGGCCCGGCCATGTTCTGCTACGCCCTGCAGGGCTTCGCGGTGGAACCGGGCGTGATGGTGGAGTGCATTCCCATCGGCGCCATGTCGATCCCGCGATTCAACGAACGCCTCTGGAAAAGCAAAGGCTACAAGGACCAGGTGATCAACGGCGGAATTCTGCCGGGCCGCCCGCAAGCATCGGAGCCTGCCAAACCTGTCTCGCCAGATAAGACAGGCTAAGTCCGGCGTGATAGTCTTGGCGGCAGAGTTCTCTTATAGTCCCGCGCCTATCCGGGAACCGAGAGACGATGACCGATCGCGCGCCAGAACTGACAACGACAACATCATCTGAGAGCCCGTCATCAAGCGGGCCCGCCGGCGGCTGGGCGGCGCTGAAGTCGAGTGCTGCGCATCTTCTCGCCAACGGCATACCGTTCAAGGGCGCCAAGACGCTGCTCAACGTCAACCAGCCCGAGGGGTTCGATTGCCCCGGCTGCGCCTGGGGCGACCCCAAGCATACCTCTTCGTTTGAGTTCTGCGAGAACGGCGTGAAGGCCGTGAGCTGGGAAGCGACCGCCAAGCGCTGCACGCCCGAGGTGATGGCCGCGTACAAAGTGTCATGGCTCGCCGAACAGGACGATTATGTTCTGGAATCGCTCGGCCGTCTGACGGAGCCCATGGTCTATGACGACGCCAGCGATACCTACATACCCATCGCCTGGGACGATGCTTTCGCGCTGATCGGCGCGGAGTTGCGGGCCCTGTCGCACCCGGACGAGGCGATCTTCTACACCTCGGGGCGCACCAGCAACGAGGCAGCGTTCCTGTGGCAGTTGTTCGTGCGCGCCTTCGGCACCAACAATCTGCCCGACTGCTCGAACATGTGCCATGAAGCCTCGGGCGTGGCGCTGGGCGAATCCATCGGCATCGGCAAGGGCACCATTCTGCTGGAGGACATGAAACTCGCCGATGCGATTTTCATTTTTGGGCAAAATCCCGGCACCAACCATCCGCGCATGCTGGCGGACTTGAAGGAAGCCGCCGGGCGCGGCGCGAAAATCGTGACGGTGAACCCGCTGCACGAGCGCGGCTTGCAGAAATTCGTCGATCCCAAAAATCCCATCG
>JAEUKM010000138.1 GCA_016793085.1 Rhodospirillaceae bacterium | reverse complement strand
CGCGATCTCGACATCAACGTGGTGCGGGGGCTGAAGTAAGTGAACGCTGAACCCACCATGACCGCCGATAACGCCAAGCCGTGGTTCATGCGCCGGCTGGTGATGCGCTTTGCGGTGTGGGCGCGGCGCGTGCGGCTGGTGGACCGGTTGTCCATCGCGGTCGCCGTTGCGGCGTTGATCTCGGGGGCCGCCACCTACGCGGCCCTGACGGGCTGGGGGTTTGACGAACCCAGTTCCACGCTGGTGCTGATCCTGCTGAACGTCGACACGTTCCTGCTGCTCACGCTCATCATTCTGGTGGGGCGGCGTTTGCTGCGTTTATGGGTCGCGCGCAAGTCGGGTGCTGCAGGCTCGCGCCTTTATGTGCGACTGGCGCTGCTGTTCGGCGTCATCGCCGTGGTGCCCGCCGTCGTCATGGCCGTGTTCTCGGCGCTGTTCTTTACCCTAGGCGTGCAGTCGTGGTTCGGCGAACGCGTCGAGACGGCGATTTCCGAGTCTGCTGCGGTCGCGCGCGCCTATCTGTCCGAACACCAGCAGGTCATCCGCGGCGATGCTTTGGCTGTCGCGAACGATATCAACCGGCAATGGCTGCAACTCAGTTCCAATCCGGCGCTCTTGAATAACTACCTCTCGACGCAAGCGGCATTCCGCGGCCTGACGGAAGCGGTGATTTTCACCTCCGACTGGCAGGTGATCGCCAAGACCGGCTACACCTTCGCGCTTCAATCGGGCGAGCAAATTCCGTTTCCGGCCATCGCGCAAGCCAACCTGGGCGAAGTGGCGCTGGTGACGGGCGAGAACTCTGACCGCGTGCGCGCCCTGGTGAAACTGGAAGTCTACGGCGGCGCGTACCTGTATGTAGGCCGTTTCATCGACGCCAAGGTGCTCGGCCATGTGACGCGCACGACCGCCGCCGCCGACGAATACGCGAAGCTTGAACTGCGCCGCGCCGATATCGAAGTCAGTTTTACACTGTTATTCAGCCTTGTGGCGCTGCTGCTCGCGGTCGTGGCCATCTGGTTCGGCTTGAATCTGGCTTCGCGCATGGCCCAGCCCATTGCCGCATTGATCGATGCCTCCGAGCGCGTGGGGCAGGGCAATTTGGGCGTGCGCGTGCGCGAGATCGCGGCCAACGACGAAGTGGCCACCTTAAGCCGCGCCTTCAACCGCATGACGCGCCGCCTGGAAGAGCAGCAGACCGATTTGCTGAAAGCCAACCAGCAGCTTGATGACCGCCGGCGGTTTACAGAGACGGTCTTGGGCGGCGTCAGTTCCGGTGTGGTGGGGCTTGACCCGCGCGGCTGCATCACGCTGCCCAACCGCGCGGCATCGTTGATCCTGGGTACGGAACTGGCGGGCAAAATCGGTCATTCCATCGCCGATCTTGTCCCTGAGTTCGCGGCCCTCCTGAACGATATCGGCATCGCGCGCTCGCGCTCGATCCAGCGCGAAGTGCAGATCGTGCGTGCCGGCCGCTCACAAGTATTCCTGGTGCGTCTGGCCGTCGAGCAGGCCGGTGAAACGGTGCAAGGCTACGTGCTGACGTTCGACGACATCACCGAACTGCAATCGGCCCAGCGCAAGGCCGCCTGGGCCGACGTGGCGCGGCGCATCGCCCACGAAATCAAGAACCCGCTGACGCCCATTCAGCTCTCGGCCGAGCGTTTGCGCCGCAAGTATCTCGACCGCATGACCGGCGACGACGGGGCGCTGTTTACCCAGTGCACCGACACTATCATCCGTCACGTCGGCGACATCGGCCACATGGTCGATGAATTCTCGGCCTTCGCGCGCATGCCCAGCCCGGTGATGGCTGTGACGGATTTGCGCAAAGTGGTGCTGGATGCGGTGATGCTTCAGCGCAATGCCTATCCGAAAATCGCGTTTTCATCGGCGATTCCACAAGACAGCGTGATGGCCAAGTGCGATGCGCGCCTGTTGGGTCAGGCGCTGACCAACGTTCTGAAGAACGCCGTGGAAGCCATCGAAGCACGGCTGGCGCAGAGCGCGGGCAGCGGCTCCGGCGAGATTCACGTCGGCTTGACGCAAGAGAGCGATGCATGCCTGCTACGGATCACCGACAACGGCGTCGGCCTGCCCAAGGACGAACGCCACCGCCTGACCGAGCCCTATGTGACGACGCGCACGAAAGGCACAGGCTTGGGCCTCGCGATTGTGAAAAAGATTATCGAAGATCACGGCGGCACGGTCAGCCTGGATGATGCTCCGGGTATTGGCGCCGTTGTGACGCTGAGTTTGAACGCCGCGAAAATTTCCGAACACGTTACGCAACCTGAAGAAACCGTCAAAGCGCCCCTCAGGGCGAAGGCATAGGTCCGACATGGCCCAAGACATTCTGATCGTTGATGATGAAGCCGACATCCGAATGCTGATTTCCGGCATTCTGCAGGATGAAGGCTACACGACGCGCGAGGCAGGCGGGGGCGATCAGGCGCTGGCGCTGCTGAAAACCAAAGCGCCCGCGGCGGTGATCCTCGATATCTGGCTGGAAGGCAGCAAGCTCGACGGCTTACAGGTCTTAAGCGCGATCAAGAGTATGCGCCCGTCGGTGCCGGTGATCATGATCAGCGGCCACGGCACTATTGAGACCGCCGTGAAGGCGATCAAGCAGGGTGCCTATGATTTCATCGAAAAGCCCTTCCAAGCCGACCGTTTGCTTTTGATTCTCGAGCGCGCCATCGAAGCGGCGCGCCTGAAGCGCGAGAACCTGGAACTGAAAAGCCGCGCCGGCGACCCGGAAAAGCTGATCGGCAACTGTGTGGCCGTCTCCAACCTGCGCCGCGTGATCGAGCGCGTGGGCCCCACAGGTTCACGCGTGCTAATCTCGGGGCCCGCCGGCTCGGGCAAGGAAGTAGTTGCGCGCCAGATTCACTTGAACTCGCCGCGCAGCCATGGACCCTTCGTGGTCGTCAACTGCGCCTCGCTGCACCCCGACCGCTTGCAAGAGTTATTGTACGGCACAGCGGGCGCCAAGGATCAACGCGCGCTCGGCCTGCTCGAACTGGCCGATGGCGGCACGTTGCTGCTGGACGAAGTGGCCGACATGCCGCTGGAAACACAAGGGCGCATCATCCGCGTGCTGCAGGATCAGAACATCGACCGTTCGAATGGTCTTGGTCAGGTGGAGCTGGATGTGCGCTTCATCGCCACGACAAACCGCGACCTGAAGAACGAAATCCGCAACGGCCTGTTCCGTGAAGAACTGTATTACCGCTTGAGCGTCGTGCCGATCCAGGTGCCGCCCTTGGCCGAGCGCCGCGAGGATATCCCGGAGCTGGCGCGCTATCTGATCGACCGGGGGGCCGCCACCTCGGGCCTGCCGCGCCGGGCTTTAGGCGAGGACGCCATTGCCGCGCTTCAGACCTACCAATGGCCGGGCAACGTGCGCCAGTTGCGCAACGTCATCGACTGGCTCTTGATCATGGCGCCAGGCGGCGTGGGCGAGCAGATCCGCGCCGAC
>JAEUKM010000140.1 GCA_016793085.1 Rhodospirillaceae bacterium | reverse complement strand
CCGCCCCCCAGAACACCGACGCTGTTACAGCGGCGCGGCGTGTGTTCGAGATCGCAGCCGACGGCATCAAGGCTTTAAGCGCATCCTTGGGCGCCGAGTTCACGGCCGCCATCGAAACGCTGGCGGGCATCAAGGGCCGCGTCATCGTTTCGGGCATGGGCAAGAGCGCGCACGTGGCGCGTAAAATCGCGGCGACGCTCGCCTCCACCGGCACGCCCGCCTTCTTCGTGCACGCCGCCGAGGCCAGCCACGGCGATTTGGGGATGATCGCCAACGACGACGCGGTGATCGCGCTGTCCAACAGCGGCGAGACATCGGAACTGGCCGACCTGATTGAATACACCCGGCGCTTCGGCATTAAACTCATCGCCATCACCGGCAAAAAATCATCGAGCCTGGGTGCCGCCGCCGACATTACGTTGGAACTGCCGCCGACCCCGGAAGCCTGCCCCCTGGGGCTCGCGCCCACCACGTCCACGACGCTGATGATCTCGCTGGGCGATGCCATAGCCGTCGCGCTGATGGAACGGCGCGGCTTTACCGCCGACGACTACAAAGTATTCCATCCGGGCGGCAAGCTGGGGCGGCGTCTACTGAAGGTGAAAGACCTGATGCATGCGGGCGATGAATTGCCCCTCGTCAAACCGGCCGCGACCATGCCCGAGACGATTCTGGTGATGACGCAGAAAACCTTCGGCATCGCGGGCGTGGTGGACAACGGCCAATTGATCGGCGTGGTCACCGACGGCGACTTGCGCCGCCACATGCAGAAGGGCCTGCTGGAGAAAACTGCGGGCGACATCATGACGCGTAATCCGCGCAGCACCCACGGCAATGTCATGGCACAGGAAGCCTTGCGCCTGATGAACGAGTGGAAGATCGCCTGCCTCTTTGTCGTGGAGAACGGCAAACCCGTGGGCATCGTGCGCCTGCACGACATCTTGCGCGCCGGAGCAGCTTAAGCGTGCCGCGCACATGAGCATTCCGCATTCGACGCCGGAGCCGGACAAGGTCTGGCAGCCGCGCACCGCGGAAGTGGCGGGCGACGTCGCGCGCTACAGCAAGTTCGTCCATTACATGCGCATCGGCCTGCCGGCGGCGGCGGGCGTGCTGGTGCTGCTGGTGCTGGTGCTGCCGCAGTTCATGGGCGACGACGAGCGCTTCCGCGTCAGCGCCGTGTCCGAGGCCGCCAAGGAAGCCGCCGTGGAAGCCCTGAGCATGGTGAACGCGCGCTACTTCGGCACCGACAAGAAAGGACAGCCTTTTTCCGTCACGGCACAAGGCGTGAAGGAGCGGCCCGGCAACGAGAAGCAGGTGGACCTGACCGGCCCCCAGGCCGACATCACCCTGAACAGCGGCGACTGGCTGTCTTTGGAAGCGGCCTCGGGCGTCTACGACCGCGACACCGAAACGCTTGATCTCGCCGGCAACGTCAGCATGTTTCAGGACAAGGGTTACGAGATTCACACCGACGCGGTCACCATCAAACTGAAGGATGGCACCGCCACCAGCCGCGCGGCCGTGCAAAGCCAGGGGCCCTTCGGCGAACTCAGTGCCCAAGGGTTCGACCTTTACGACAAGGGCGAGCGCGTGGTGTTCCTGGGCCCGGCGCACCTGACCCTCAACAGCGGCTTCAAAAGCCCGGACGGCAAAGCGCCGGAAACAAAAGCGACAACGCCGCCCCAGACGAAAAAAGCACCATGACCCGGATCCTGGCCCTCACCACCGCAATTCTTGTAATGCCCGCCCTGGCGGCGGCGCAGTCCTTGAACTTCACCTCGAAAGACCCTAACCGGCCCATCGAAGTGACGGCCGACCAGGGCATCGAGTGGCAACAGTCGGGCCGCATGTTCGTGGCGCGCGGCAACGCCAAGGCCAAGCAGAACGACATGAGCGTGACTGCCGACGAACTGACTGCGCACTACCGCGACACGCGCACCGGCGGCACGGAGGTGTACCGCGTCGACGCTGTCGGCAACGTGACCATTGCCTCAAGTTCGGAACAAGCTACCGGCTCATCGGCGGTGTACGACTTCGACAAGGAAGTGCTGGTGATCGCGGGCGGGCCCAAGCCCGTGACGCTCACCACCGCCACCGGCAAGGTGACGGCCGAGGACAGCATTCAATACTGGCAGAAGGAAAAAGTGGCCGTGGCCCAGGGCAACGCCGAAGCCCAGGACGAGACCCGGCGCATCAGGGCCGACAAGCTGACGGCGTACTTCACCGACGACAACACGGCGGCCAGCAAAGACAGCACGCTGAAGACCGGCGAGATCAAACTGGTGCAGGGCGAAGGCAACGTGACTCTGCGGACCGCCAAGGAAACCGTGAAAGGCACACGCGGCGAATACAACCGCGATACCGGGATCGCGAAGGTGGAAGGCAACGTGACCATGGTGCAGGGCCAGAACCAGATCAGCGGCGGCTTTGCCGTGGTGGACACGAAAGCGGGTACCAGCCGCCTGTTCGGCAGCGCCGCCGAGGCCAAGACCGCGAGCCCCCGGGCCGACGGCCGCGTGCGGGCCCTGATCGCCCCGACCCCGCGTTCGGCGGCTGACTCCGCCGCCCCCGAAACCCCTGCCGCACCGAAACGTTAACCCGGTCTGGCCTTACCGGCGGTTGACCTGAAGGCCGGTTCGGCGGAAAACACTCGGCGGAAAAGCAAGATTCGTGCCAAACCCTGATCCCGCAAGACTTTAGAAACCAGCCGCTGTTACAGTCCCGCTTATGTCCAGTTCCGCCACCGCCAGCCCCGCCAAGACCAACGGCTCCGCCGCCCCGACCGGGGGCCTGCGCGTGGCCAACCTGGGCAAGAGCTACAAGGGCCGGCCGGTTTTGCGCGACGTCAGCCTGCACGTGGAACGCGGCGAGGCCGTGGGGCTGCTCGGCCCCAACGGCGCGGGCAAAACCACCTCGTTCTACTGCGTCACCGGCCTCATCAGCCCCGACAAGGGCAAGATCTATCTGGACGGCCAGGACATCACCGCCCTGCCCATGTACCGCCGCGCACGGCTGGGCATCGGCTACCTGCCGCAGGAAGCGTCCATTTTCCGGGGCATGACGGTGGAAGGCAACGTGCGCGCTGTCGCCGAGATCGTGGAAGAAGACAAAGCGACGCAGGACGCCCTGGTGGAATCACTGCTGAAGGAATTTTCCATCGACCACCTGCGCAAGTCGCCCGCACTTGCTCTGTCGGGCGGCGAGCGCCGCCGCTGCGAGATCGCGCGCGCCTTGGCTTCAAGACCAAGCTTCATCCTGCTGGACGAACCGCTGGCGGGCATCGACCCCATCGCCGTCGCCGAAATCCGCGAAATGGTGTCGCACCTGAAGGACCGGGGCCTCGGCGTGCTGATCACCGACCATAACGTCCGCGAGACGCTGGACATCATCGACCGCGCCTACATTCTGCACGAAGGGACCGTGCTGATGGAGGGGACGCCGTCCGAGATTGTCGCCCACGAGGGCGTGCGCCGCGTCTACCTGGGCGAGCGCTTTAGTCTCTAGGCCCGGGGCAAGGATCGACCATGGCCCTCGGCCCTCGGCTTGATCTCAGACAATCGCAAAGCCTCGTCATCACGCCGCAATTGCAGCAGGCCATCAAGCTGCTGCAAATGTCGGCCGTGGAATTGACCGCCTACATCGACCAGGAACTGGAATCGAACCCGCTCTTGGAGCGCGAGGACGGCGGCGAAACGGAGAGCTACGCCGAAGCCTTCAGCGCCGAGCCCACGGACGATGCCGTGTCCGGCGAGGCCACCGCACCGCTGGACGGACGCAGCACCGCCGAACCCGATTACAACGCGCAGGATTACAACGCCAGCGACGACCCCGTGGTCGATGGACGCGGCACAAGTGCTGACGAAAGCTTAGGCGCCGGTGCGTTTTCGGCCGTCTCCATGCCCGGCGGCAGCATGGGCAGCGGCGAAGGCCCCAACCTCGACCGCCTAGCCGCCAACGCGCAGGATTTGCGCGGCTATCTGATGCAGCAAATTAACCTGTCGACGATGGACGCCACCGCGCGCTCCATCGGCTTCGCGCTGATCGAGCAGTTGGACGAGAACGGCTACATGACCACGCCCGTCGCCGAACTGGCCGAACAATGGGGTGCCGACGAAGCCTTGATTATGCGCGTGCTGGACGAGATGAAGCGCTTCGACCCGCCCGGCATTTTCGCTGGCGACCTGAAAGAGTGCATGAAACTGCAACTGATTGAACGCGACCGCTTCGACCCGGCCATGGCGGCGTTCATCGCCAACCTGGAAGTGCTGGGCACCGGCGACCTGAAGAAAATGCGCGACGTGTGCGGCGTGTCGCAGGAAGACGTGCAGGACATGATCGCCGAGATCCGCACCCTGGACCCCAAGCCCGCCCAGAAGTTCGAGCGCAACATCGATGAAACCGTGGTGCCCGACATCATCATGTCGCCTTTGGCCGGCGGCGGCTGGCGCATCGAGTTGAACCCGCAGACCCTGCCGCGCGTGCTGGTGAACCAGAGCTATGTTTCGGAAGTGTCCCGCGTCGTGTCCTCGAAAGAGGAAAAGCAGTTCCTGACCGAGCGGCTTCAGGCCGCCAACTGGCTGGTGAAAGCCCTGCAGCAGCGCGCCGAGACGGTGCTGAAGGTGGCTACCGAGATCGTGAAGCAGCAGGAGGAATTCTTCCGCCACGGCATCACGCACTTAAAGCCCCTGATCCTGCGCGACGTCTCCACCGCCATCGAGATGCACGAAAGCACCGTCAGCCGGGTGACCACCAACAAGTTCATGGAAACGCCGCGCGGGGTTTTTGAGCTCAAATACTTCTTCAGCCAGGGCCTGCCGAGTGCCGGCGGCGGCGATGCCATGTCCTCGGAATCGGTGCGCCACCGCATCAAAACCCTGATCGATCAGGAGAAGGCGGACAGCGTGCTGTCGGACGATCAACTGGTTGATTTATTGAAGGCCGAGGGCATCGATGTCGCCCGCCGGACGGTGGCTAAGTACCGGGAATCGTTGAATATTCCCTCCTCCGTCCAGCGGCGGCGGGTAAAAGCCCTCAGATTCTAAGGGCTTAGGAAAGCCCCTGCCGGCGCCCCCGCGTTTGCTTGACTTGGCCAAGAGCCGCGCCTATGGTCCGCCACCTTTTTCGGGGGGGACCCGAACAACCAAGCAGGGCTTAGACCCTCTTAGAGCGTGAACCGAGTTTCACGACGTACCGGCAACATCATCGACTGCAAGAACACAAGCGCGTTTAACGCCCGATGACGACGACCCCCGTTTTTACCGTTCCCGACTTTTGTCGGCCCTTGGCGCACGCCCGGGCTGGAGTTTGAGCTATGGAAATTACCGATCTTCTTTCGCCGACGTCCGTGGTGGCGGGCTTAAAAGCCACCAGCAAAAAGCAGGCGCTGCAGGAACTGGCGAAAATTGCCGCCGACCTGACGGGCGCTTCCGAACGGCGCATCTTCGAGACGCTGCTGGAGCGCGAGCGTTTAGGGACGACGGGTGTCGGTAACGGCATCGCGATTCCCCACGGCAAGCTGGCCGACTTCAAGCGCCTCTACGGCGTTTTCGCGCGCCTGGAAAAGCCCATCGACTTTGAAGCCATCGACGAACAGCCCGTCGATCTGGTGTTCCTGCTCTTGGCGCCCGAAACCGCCGGCGCCGACCACCTGAAAGCGCTCGCCCGCGTCTCGCGTCTGTTGCGCGACGCCAGCATGTGCGAAAAGCTGCGCGGCGCCAAAGGCTCCGACGGCCTGTATATGCTGCTGACGCAATCCGAAGCGCAGGCCGCTTAAACACCGCTTTTCGCGGTTTATTCTGACACTCATTCGCGTATAGCGGCGTTGACTTCGGTCAGCGCCAATTCGATTCTATGGGCCTTCGGGAAGGACCATCACATGCGCGCGCTGACCGCGGCTGCGGCCGTTCTTGCTGCCACCCTAGCTTTCCACGCAGCGCACGCCCAATTGCCGGCCACCGGCAATGATGCGCTGCTGGAAATCTGCTCCGGGTTTCTGGAACAGAACCGTCTGACCATCAGCGGCGACGCCCAGCGCCTGTGCACCTGCCTGGTGCGCGAAGTCCAGGGCAAGCTGTCGCGCGGCGAAATGGAAACTTATGATTCCTACGCCGCCGCCGCCAAACCCCTGCCCGGCGCCCTGCAGAACAAGATCAGCGGCATCGCCGTGCAATGCCTGACCGAGGCCAAATAGGCCGCACGGGATGACTATACCGCCCATCGAAACACAACCGCCGCTGAAGCGGCCGGGCCTTAAGCCCATTGCCTTGTCGCTGGCCATCGGCGCTGCGGGCGGGTTCATCTTCACGCTGCTGCATATTCCCCTGCCCTGGATGCTGGGGCCCATGATCTTCAACATCGTCGCCTCGGTGCGCGGGTTGCCGGTCTTGATCCCACATCAGGCGCGCATGTCGGTGCTGTGCGTGACGGGCGTGTTCCTGGGCGGCTCGTTCACGCCCGAGCTGTTGGATCGTATCGGCGAGTGGCTGCTGAGCCTCTCCCTCATGCTGGTGTTCGTGCCGCTGATTACCTTCGCCGCGTCGGAATACTTCCGGCGCGTGGCGGGCTTTGACCGCGCAACCGCTGTATTCTCGGGTGCACCCGGCACACTGACGGCCATGGTCATCATCGGCGGTGAATCGGGTGCGGACGAGCGCCTGATCTCGCTGACCCAGGGCTTGCGCGTTGTGCTGGTGGTG
>JAEUKM010000087.1 GCA_016793085.1 Rhodospirillaceae bacterium | reverse complement strand
CACCGCCGCCTGCAAATGCAGGCTGAATGCAGGTGAGTTCCGGGAGTTGCGTGGAAAACGCACGCGGACTTCTCGAGGCGGTTTTCCACATCTTTTCCGGTTTTTCCGGTGCTTCGCGCGGTGCGCCCGGGCCGCCGTCCGTCGCCGTGAACACGGTCTCACCTCCTTGTCCCGGCTCCGCGACCCGCCGCGGCGCCCGAGCAAGTGAACGCACGCCGGGCCGGGCCGTCAATTCCCGGCGGCGGGAAACGTGTGGAAAACGGGGGAGGCCGGTGTTACGGCATCCTCATGAGGCCGCGATCATCAGGCCCGCATCATTACGCCTGCAACGTCGCGCCCGATTTCACCAGGGCGTCGATGTCGGCTTGGGCGTAGCCCGCTTCCTTCAAAATCTCGGTGGAGTGTTCGCCCAGGCGCGGCGGATGGCGGCGGATGCTTTCGGGTGTGGCCGAGAAGTTGATGGGGAAGCCCGGCAGCTTCAATTTGCCTTCGGTCGGGTGCTCGACGGTTTGCCAGAAGCCCACAGCATTTAAGTGCTCGTCGGTAATCAGGTCTTCCAGCGTGTTCACCACGATGGTGGGCACCGATGTGTTGCCGAAAATATCCAGCCACTCCTTCGTCTTTTTCGTGGCCATGATCTTCGCGGTTTCGGAATAGGTCTGGTCGATGTTGGCGACGCGGTTGGCCAGCGTCTTGAAACGCGGGTCCGTCAGCAGGTCGGGGCGTTCGGCCAGGGTGCAGAAGGTTTCCCAGTGCGCATCCAGGTACGGCAGGATGGCGATGTAGCCGTCCTTGGTCGGGTAAGGCTTGCGCTCCTGGCTCATTAGGCGCACGTAGCCCGCCGTTCCAATCGGCGGATCGAAGGTCATGCCCCACATGTGCTCGGCCATGACATACGACACCATGCTTTCGAACATGGGCACCTCGATCTCCTGGCCCTCGCCGGTCCGCTCGCGGTGGAACAGGGCCGCCAGCACGCCCTGCACCAGAGTCATGGCGGTGTTCTTGTCGCAGACAATCGTCGGCAAATAGCGCGGCTCGCCGAGGACGAGTTTATTCAGCATAGCAATGCCGCTGACGGCCTGGATCGAATCGTCCAAGGCACCCTTTTCGCCGTAGGGGCCGTTCTTGCTGTAACCGTAACTGCCGCAATAGATGATCTTCGGGTTCACTGCTTTCAGGGCGGCGTAATCCAGGCCCAGCTTGGTCATGGCCTGGGGGCGGTTGTTGTGGATGAAGACGTCGGCGGTCTTGGCCAATTCCAACAACGCCTTCTTGGCGCTCTCTTGTTTGAGGTCCAGGACCAGGCTGCGCTTGTTGCGGTTGCAGGTGAGATACAGCGCGGCCATGTTCTTGTTGGCGCGGCTGGCCCCGAGTGTGCGGTTGGAATCGCCGCGCGGCGCTTCCACCTTGATCACCTCGGCCCCCATGTCGGCCAGGATCTGACAGGCCCAGGGCCCCAGCACCACCGATGTCAGTTCCAGAATCTTCACGCCGTGCAACGGTCCGGGCATTGTCTTATCCTTTATTCAGACACTATGTATAAGGTTCACATTCAGATCGTCATCATCGGGCTTAGACCCGATGATCCAGAAGTCTCTGCTTTCTTTTTTTGTTTTGTTGGTGGCACAAAACGAAGCCCCTGGATTCCCCGGTCAAGCCGGGGAATGACAAACATAACTAACCTTTTTGTAAACGTAACACGTTCACATGCCCCATCTTGCGGCCGGGGCGGGCCTCGGCCTTGCCGTAGAGATGCACGTGGGCGTGCGGGTCGGCCAGATAAGCGCTGAGTTGGTTCACATCGTCGCCGATCAGGTTCTTCATGGTCACATTGGCGAAGCGCGAAGGCTCCACCAAGGGTAATCCACACACGGCGCGCACCATCTGCTGGAATTGATCGGTTGCGCAGGCGTCCATCGTCCAGTGGCCCGAGTTGTGTGGACGCGGGGCCATTTCGTTGGCCAGAATATCGCCTCTTTTCGTCACAAAAAATTCCACCGCCAGCAGGCCCACCAGATCGAGCTTGGCCGCCGCCAGCGATGTGGCCGCCATGGCGCGTTCGATCGCACCCGCATCCACGCGCGCAGGGACTGTGGAGGTGTCGAGGATGTGGTTGGTGTGCACGTTCTCGGCGGGCTCGAAGGCCTTCACCGTGCCGTCCACGCCGCGCGCGACAATCACGGAAATTTCGCAGGCGAAATTCACGAATCCTTCCAGCACCGCGAAGGGCCCGCCGTCTGGATGAGGTTTCGCTTTCGCGCCGACGATGGCCGCCCAGGCCGTTGCGGTATCTTGGGGTTTTAGAATCTTCGCCTGGCCCTTGCCGTCGTAGCCCAGGCGCGCGGTTTTCAGTACGCAGGGCGTGCCGATCTCGGCCACGGCCCTGGCCAGCTCGGCTTCGGTGTTCACGCCGCGCCAGGGCGGCGTGCCAACGCCGATCCCGGTGAAGAAGGTCTTCTCCTTGGCGCGGTCTTGAGCGATCTCGAGCGCCCGCCATGACGGGCGCACGGTGGTGTGCTTTTCCAGGAACGCCGCCGTGGCGGCGGGCACGTTCTCGAACTCGTAAGTCACCACGTCCACGGCCTTGGCGAAGGCGGCCAGGGCCTTCTCGTCGGTGTACTCGGCCCGGGTGGTATTCGTGGCAACGTGACTGGCCGGGCTGTCGGCCTCGGGGCACAGCACGTGCGTCTTGTAGCCGAACTGTGCTGCGGCCAGGGCCAGCATGCGGCCCAACTGTCCGCCGCCGAGAATGCCGATGGTCGCGCCGGGCGCGAGAGGGGCCGTTGCGCCTGCCATGGTTTCGTTTACTTGGGCGTTTCGGGAACGGACGCGGTTTGTTTGGCGCGCCATGTGCTTAAGCGCTTGGCCAGCGCGCCGTCGTTGAGCGCGACAATGCTCGCGGCCAGAAGCCCGGCGTTCTTCGCGCCCGCATTGCCGATCGCCAGCGTGCCCACAGGGATACCGCCGGGCATTTGCACAATGGACAGAAGGCTATCCAGGCCCTTCATGCTTTTGCTTTCCACCGGAACGCCCAGCACCGGCAGCGTGGTCATGGAAGCGGTCATGCCGGGCAGGTGGGCAGCCCCGCCCGCACCGGCGATAATCACCTGAAGGCCGCGGCTTGCCGCCGAAGTGGCGTAGTCGTACAGGCGTTGGGGCGTGCGGTGGGCCGAGACCACCTTGGCTTCGAAGGGTACTTTCAGTTCCTTCAGAATGTCGGCGGCGTTCTTCATGGTGTCCCAGTCGGACTGGCTGCCCATGATGATGCCGACACTGATTCCCTTGGCGGGAACGGAGAATTTGCCGGGTCGCTGGGTGGCGCGCTTGGCCATGGTCGAAAGCCCCAAAAAAGAGGGCGCAATCTATCCGCAAGGCCTTGGGGGCCGCAACACAATGATCGGGTTTGGGGCCGATTTCAGGGGCTAAACCCCTGTTTTTCTTTAGACCTTGGTAACACTTTCAGCCCATGTTTGGCTGAATTGTTTCGACTCAACGCCCTTTCTGGAATTGCGCTGCGGCGGGTCTAGAATGGCGGGTGCGATCCGGCGCGGAACGAGGCGCGCTGACCCATGAACGATATTCAACAACCGGCAAGCCTGGCTCTGGTGCGGCCGCGCGACGAGGGACGCAGCCAAGGCGGCGGTGCGGGCCGCGACCCGGGCGCGCCGCCCGCCAAAAAGGTCGCCGACGCCTACAAGGAAAACGCCAAAGCCAAGCCGGTCGATGACCGCATCACCATTCTTGGCATTCCGGCCGAGCAGATCACGCCGGCCACGCAAGCGGCTCTGGCCAGTCTGGTGGCCGAGGTGAATTTCCTGCGCTCGGCGGCGCGCCGCATGGAAAGCGGCATGATCATCTCTAAGCGCGACACGCTGCCCGCCGAAGGCGAGGTGGTGCCCGCTGATCTTCTGCCGATTCAATTGGCGCGCTTCCTGGCGCTGGCGCCTGCGCCCGATACCGTGCGCGTGCTGGTGCTGGCGTATCTGGGGACATTCGAGGACGTGCGGCGCAGTTCCGGTTTGCTTGCGGCGAACGGGCTTCTGGCCGATCTGGCGCAGCGCATGAGCCGCGCCGAGTTCGCGCCCAGTACCGAAGAAGTTTTCGATGTTGTGCAAGGCAAGACACACGCGCCCGGCCTGTTCAAGCTGCGCGTGATGGGCTACGCGGGCGGCTCCTCGCTGGCGGGCATCGCCGAAGTGCCTGCCCATGGTCTGGATGAAACGCACATCTCGCGCCAGATCCGCGACCGCTGCCTGGAGACGGGCTTCAATGTCGGCGGCATCGACATGTCGGTGGCGCTGTCGGTGGCTGCGGTCGTGATCAGCGCCAACGAGGGCGCGTTGACAGCCATGGCGCGGGCCGATCACCTGCTGCGCGGGTCGAACGTTTAAATTCTCAGGCGATGAT
>JAEUKM010000062.1 GCA_016793085.1 Rhodospirillaceae bacterium | reverse complement strand
GCGTCCGGTGGCCTCCAGGTAGCGCAAGGTGTTCGCATCAATGGGGAAGTAGCCGGTGGAAGCGCCGTACTCGGGCGCCATGTTGGCCACAACGCAGCGCTCGCCCGCCGACAATGTACCGACGCCGGGGCCAAAGAACTCCACGAACCGTCCGGCCAGGTCGGTGCGGCGCAGGCGTTCGGTGACGGTCAGCGCGAGATCGGTGGCCAGCACGCCTTCGGGCAAAGAACCATACAGGCGTACCCCAATCACCTCGGGCACCGGCAGCATCACCGGCATGCCGAACATCACGCTTTCGGCTTCCAGCCCGCCCACGCCCCAGGCCAGTACGCCGATGCCGTTGATCATGGGCGTGTGGCTGTCGGTTCCAATGAGTGTATCAGGGAAAGCCCACGCCGCGCCGGTGTAGTTGTCGTGCACCACAACGCTTGCGAGCCGCTCCAGATTGATGGTGTGCATGATCCCGGTGCCGGGCGGATGCACGCGCAAGCCCTTCAGCGCCGCCGCCGCCCACTTCATGAAGCGGTAGCGCTCCTGGTTGCGGCGGTACTCGTTGGCCATGTTGCGCAGGGCAGCATCGGGAACGGCGAACACGTCCACCGGCAGCGAGTGATCGGTGGACACATCAATCGGCAGCGTGGGGTTCAGCAGCAGCGGATCGTAGCCATTCTCGGCCAGCACCGAACGCATGGCCGCGATATCGGCGAGCGCCGGGCCGCAGGTGGTATCGTGCATCAGCACACGGCCCGGATAGAACGCAATCTCGCCCCTGTCATTTTGCAAGACTTTCGCCGCATCCTCGGCGCTGCCCAGGCGCAGCGCGTTTTCCAGCAGAATGCGATGCACCCACGGCAGGCGTTGTAACGCTGCGCCCGCGCGCACCGGAAGATCAGCGATGCGGTAGGTTTGCGCGCCACTGACCAGTATAGATGTGTGCCCTGTGTCGTCGCGCGGTGTCATCGCGGTATGGCTACCGCGGCAGCGCTCTTGCGGTCGGCGCTGGCTTGCAGGCGCATGAAGTAGGTCATCAGGAACGAGATGAAGATCAGCGCGCTCAAGAACATCAGACCCGCCAGCACGCTGCCGGTTTCAGCCTTGACGAAACCGATGACATAGGGGCCGACGAAACCGCCCAAGTTGCCGATGGAGTTGATGGCGGCGATGGAAATGGCGGCGGTGGCGGGGGTCAGGAACAGCCCCGGCAGGGCCCAGAAGGGCGCCTTGAAGGCATAAAGCCCCGTCAGCGCCACGGAGATCAGCGCCATCGACAGAACGGGGCTATCGGTCAGCCCCATGCCCGCCAATGCCACAGCCGACATCAGCAGCGGCAGCGCCGAGTGAAGCTGGCGTTCGCCGGTGCGGTCGGAATTACGTGACCACAGCACCATGCCCAGAGTGGCGATGCCGTAGGGGATCATCGCCGCCAGCCCCACAGCGGTGTTAGACATTTCCGTGGACAATCCTTTGATGATCTGCGGCATCCAGTAGCCGATACCAAGACTGCCGGTCTGGTAGACGAAGTAGATGGCCGAAAGAAACAACACACCGGGGTGCGTGATGGCCTGCCACAGGCCCAGGTGCTGCGTGTGGGTCTGGGTGCGGTCTTTCTCCAACTCGCCTTCAAGCCAGTCGCGCTCATCGGCGGTCAGCCACTTGGCTTGGGCAGGCGTGTCGGTCAGCCACGCCCAGGTGACGAACCCGCCGATGACGGCCGGGATGCCTTCCAGAATGATCATCCAGCGCCAGCCTGTCAGGCCAAACCCGCTGACGTTATCCATGATCCAGGTGCTTAAGGGTGCGCCCATCAGGTACGACACGGGGATGGCCGCTGTGAACAGCGCGATGGTGGTGGCTTGCTCGCTGCGGCGGAACCACGCGGTCAGGTAGACAATGATGCCCGGAAAGAATCCGGCCTCGGCCACGCCCAAGAGGAAGCGGCAGATGTAAAGCTGTGTGGCGGTCTGCGAGAAAGCCGAGGCCACCGAGACGATGCCCCAGGTGACGAGGATGCGTCCGATCCAGATGCGCGCGCCGAAGCGGGCCAGCATGACGTTGCTGGGCACCTCGAACAGGAAATAGCCGATAAAGAAAATGCCTGCCGCGAAACCGAACTGCTCGGCGGTCAGCGCCAGTTCGTGGTTCATTTGCAAGGCCGCGTAACCAATATTAGCGCGGTCGAGATAGGCGATGATGTACAGCACGAAGGCAAACGGGATGATGCGCCAGAACACTTTGCGCGTGGTGATCCGTTCAAGCTGGGCGGCAGCGGCGGGGTCCATGGCGAGTGTCCTTCCCGGGCCCAAAAACGGGGCGGTTTCGGCTTGTCCTGGCCCCCTAATTGCATTATCTTCTTCAGAAATACAATCACTAACTCTGTTCTGAAACGAAGGCCATGCGGAGGGGAGCCGCCTGATGCCGTCACCTCGGATCATCCCGCGGCGCACACTGCTCGCGTCGGCAGCACTTGCGCCGCTGTGGGCTTGCGCGCCTGTTTCTCAAGCTGCACCACAAGCATCGGCAACATCACAGCGGCGGTCGAACATGAGCCAGGCCTCGTCCTACTTCGCCTATGTCGGGTCGCGCACGACGAAAGAGCGCAACGCGCGCGGGCTCGGCATCAACGTCTACCGCGTTGATGCCAAGACCGGGCGCTGGACGCATGTGCAACTGGTGAAGGATCTCATCAACCCGTCATTCCTGGCCTTTGATCGTTCAGGCGGGTTCCTCTATTCGGTGCATGGCGACCTCAGCGACATCAGTTCCTTCATGCGCGACGGCAAGACCGGCGAACTCAAGCCGCTCAATCGCCAAAGCACCGAGGGCAAGAATCCGGTGCATCTGGCCGTGGACCCCACGAACACATTCATGGTCGTCTCCAACCACATCACCTCGACATTGGCCTTGCTGCCGCTGCGCCCCGACGGCGCGCTGGAGCCCGTATGCGATCTGGTGAAGCTGGAGGGCAAGATCGGTCCGCATCGGGTTGAGCAGCCCTTTGCCAAGCCGCACCAGGCGGTGTTCGACCCCAGTGGCCGGTATATCCTGGTGCCCGATAAGGGCCTGGACCGTGTGTTCTGTTACGCCATCGATGCGAGCCGGAAAAAACTGGTGCAGGCGGCGCCGCCCGCTGAAATGCGCGAAGGGGCGGGGCCGCGCCACATCGCGTTCCATCCCGGTGGCGCGTTTGCCTATGTGATCAACGAGCTTGATTCCACGCTTGTGGCCTGCCGCTTCGATGCAGCAACGGGCGCTCTTGCGCCGTTTCAGCTCGTTTCATCGCTGCCCGATACCTTCACCGGCAACAGCCGGGCGGCGGAAATTGAAGTGTCGCCGGACGGGCGTTTTGTCTATGCCTCCAACCGTGGTTTTGACAGCATCGGGGTATACGCCATCGATGCGAAAACCGGGCGCGTTACGCCTGTGGGCTGGCAGCCCAGCGGCGGCAAGACGCCGCGCTTCTTCGCGTTGGATCCGGCGGGGAATTTCCTGTTCGCCGCCAACGAGGACAGCGATGCAATTGTGTCCTTTGCCATCGATAAGCAGCGCGGCCTGTTGAAGCCGACGGGCGAAACGGTCGCGACAGGAAGCCCGGTCTGCATCGTGTTCAAGCCCGCGGTTTGAAGCCGCAAATCCGCCCCGATCATCGCAAACAGTATTGAGGCCTTCTTCATGTTGACGATCCTCGGCTTCGGCATGGTCATGACGTTCATGACCCTGATCATCATGAAGCGCCTGTCACCTCTGGTGGCGCTGACGGTCATTCCCATTCTGTTCGCGCTGCTCGGCGGCTTCGGCGGCGAGGATATCGGCCAGATGATGCTGGAAGGCATCCGCACGCTTGCGCCCACGGGCGTTATGCTGATGTTCGCCATCCTTTATTTCGGCCTGATGATCGACGCGGGCCTGTTCGACCCGGTGGTGGACCGCATCGTCAAAATCGTCGGCGACGACCCGCTGAAAGTCGTGGTGGGCAGTGCGGTACTGGCGCTGGTCGTGTCCATCGACGGCGACGGCTCGACCACCTACATGATCGTCGTGGCCTCCATGCTGCCGCTGTACAAGCGCTTGCGCATGGACCCCCTGAAACTCACGTGTGTCGCGATTCTGGCCAGCGGGGTCATGAACATCACGCCCTGGGGCGGGCCGCTGGCGCGCGCGGCGAGCGCACTACAGGTGGACCCCGGCGACGTCTTCCGGCCGCTGATCCTGCCCATGGTCTGCGCCGCGATTGCGGTCTTGGCGTTGTCGTACTGGCTGGGCCTGACCGAGCGGCGCAGGCTCGCGTCCGCACCTGTGACCTTCGCACCCGAGATCAAAGACACCGCGCTTCTGCCGCTGCCCAACGCCGAGCCCGGCCTGAAGCGGCCAAAGCTCTTGTGGTTCAACCTGGCACTGACCATTGCATTAATGACGGGCCTGATTCTGGCGGTGCTGCCGCTGTCGGTGCTGTTCATGGTGGGCTTTGCCTTCGCGGCGGTCGTGAACTATCCCAAGCTGCAGGATCAGCGTCAGCGCATCGCCGCCCATGCCGCCAACGCGCTGGCGGTGGTAGCGGTGATTTTCGCGGCGGGCATCTTCACCGGCATCCTTCAGGGCACAGGCATGGTGGCGGCCATGTCCGAAAGCCTGATTGCGGTTATCCCGCCCGAAAGTGGGCCGTACCTCGCCGTCATCACGGCGGTGGTCAGCCTGCCGTTCACCTTCTTCATGTCCAACGATGCGTTCTATTTCGGCGTGCTGCCGATTTTGGCCGAAAGTGCGGCACAGTACGGCATCAGCCCGGTGGAGATGGCGCGCGCCTCCATGATCGCACCACCGTTCCACCTGTTAAGCCCCCTGGTGCCGTCGACGTATCTGTTGGTGGGGCTGGCGGGTGTCGAGTTCGGCGACCATCAGCGCTTCACGCTGAAGTGGGCCGTGATGATTTGCGCGGTGCTGCTGGTGGCGTCGCTGGCGCTGGGCCTGTTCCCGTTCGCGGCGGGTTGAAGTTTAGGCCGAAGCCGCGCGCTTGCGCGATTCGGCGGTTGATCCGAACTCGCTCTGGTTCAGCGGGCGGTAGGCCGTCTTGGAGCTGCCGAGATGGCTGCGCATCAGGGCGGCAGCGTACTCGTTGTCGCCCGTCTCCAGCGCGTCCATGATCGCCACGTGCTCCTCGATCGAGGCCAGCACGCGGCCGACGCCGTGAATCCAGTGAAAGTTCAGGAAACTGCGCAACTGGTTCTGCTGCTGAACGACACTGAGGAAATAACGGTTGCCTGAACAGCGCGCGAGCTGTTCGTGGAAATCCGAGTTCATTTCGTAAAACTCGACGGCCATCACCGGGCGCCAGCGCTTGCGCTGAAACGCGAGGTGGCGTGCGCGCGACTCGCGCAGCCAGGCCCGGTCAAGCTTGAAGGTCGGTTGCAGCAGGGCGGCCGGTTCGATGACGTTGCGGAAGGCGTAACTTTCAGCCTGCGCCGCTTCGGAATCGATCGAGGAATTGAACGACCAGCCGTTGCCGGCTTTGCGTTCCACCAGCCCCAGTTCGGCCAGTTGCCGCAGCACGCGCACCACGGTCGAGAGTTTCACATCGAACAGCCGCACGATTTCCTGCTGCGTGCATTCGGCGGGCAGGTCGCCGGTGTTGCGCGCCTTGGCGATGGCGATGAACAGCCGCTTGTCTTCCTCGTCCTGCAGGTTGACGGGGGCGGACGTGGGGGCGGCGGTAATGGGCTCGCGCAGAACGAAGCCGCGGTTGGCCCGTGCTTCGACAGCGCCCTGGGCGGCCAGGATTTTCAAAGCGCCGCGGATGGGCGTGCGCGACACGCCGAAGTGCTCGCACAAATCCAGTTCCACAAGGTGGTAGCCGGGGCCCGATCCTTGCTCTTTCAACAGCCGCAGGATTCGCGCCGCCAGTTCGGACTGCAACCGGCTGGGTGCGGCCGCACCTTTGGCCGCCTTGCCCGCCACTGCCTTACGGTTCATTGTTCGCAATCTCCATGAGGGCAAAGGCTTAAGGCGGCCTCTCCCCCGATTTTGTTTTTTTAATCTATTAAATACATTCGAACTCGTCTAGTAGAAGCCATGCCACGAAACCCATTTATTCGCCAATCCTAACTGCCGGTTCATTTCACGCGAGGCGCAATGAAACTTCTCGTCCTGCCCGGCGACGGCATCGGCCCCGAGATCAGCGCGGCAACCCTCTCTGTGCTGGCCGCGGCCGACAAAACCTGCGGCCTGGGGCTGGCGGTTGAGCAGGCGGACATCGGACTGAAAAGCCTGGCCGCGACAGGGTCCACACTGCCTCCCGCAGTCATGGACCGCATCCGGGCCGTCGATGGCGTCATTCTCGGGCCCGTGTCCCACTACGAATACCCCCTGCGCGAGCAGGGCGGCATCAACCCCTCGGGCGAGCTGCGCAAGGTGTTTGAGCTT
>JAEUKM010000025.1 GCA_016793085.1 Rhodospirillaceae bacterium | reverse complement strand
GGCAAAGCCCAGACAATCGGCGGCTGGGAACGCGCTGGTGCCGGAACGCTGACTGGTATTTGCCGTGGCGCTTACACTTGGGCCAGCATTACACGCAATCCTTACGCTGCGTTTGGGACGCATCTGCGGCTTTATGGAATGGATGCGGACGGCACGCTGTATGACCTGACGCCGGTTACAAGCTATACGATCTTGACAAATCCGATCAGCACGAACAACACAAGTGCTGTTGTGACGATTGCTCACACGGCGCACGGTCTGGTCGCTGACCAAAAAGTTCGGATCACCGGCGCATCCGCAGTTGGCGGAATCACAGTTGATGGCGAGTACGCTATTACCGAAGTGCTGGACGCGAATAGCTACACCATCACCCATTCAGCAGCGGCGTCCTCAACGGCTGGGCCGGGCGGCGGTGTCATTCTCGTTGAAATGTTCTATGCGCCTGGGCTTCAGGATGGATTGGGCGGGCTAGGTTACGGTACGGGCGGGTACGGTGTCGGTGGGTATGGCGGGTCGTCTACCGCCTCTGACCTGTTCCCGCGCACATGGAGCCTCGATAACTGGGGGCAAAATCTTATCGCCAATCCTCGTAACGGGCCGATCTTTGAATGGGCCCCGAATGTCATGGCTACGGAGCTGTTGACGAATGGGGATTTCACAAGTTCGGTGCAGTGGTCGTCCGGGACGGGATGGGCCATCGCGGCGGGAGTGGCGACGGCAAGCGTTACAAGCGCTTCGCTTTCGCAGAGCATTACGTTGCGCGCCGGAGCATGGCACGTTCTGGCTTTTGAAATAACCGCTGCAACGGCGGGCTCGGTGCGTCCCTATTGGGGCACAACGCCCATCGGATCATCAATTAGCGCGGCAGGAACATATCGGCGCAATTTCTTCTGTGGTCCGGGCGGCGCGCAAACGCTGTCATTCACAGGGTTCGGGTTCTCGGGCACGCTTGACAATGCATCGGTCAAGGTTCTTCCGACAGCGCAGCAGATTGAAGGCGCACCGGAGCAGGTTACATGTGTATTTGTCACAGCAGAACGCATTCTGGTTGCATGCGGTTGTCCTGATACGAATGATAACTTTGATCCCCTGCGTGTGGCCTGGTCCGACCAGGAGAACAATCAGGTCTGGACAGCCGACCCATCAAACCTAGCCGGCTCCTGGACGCTGAGCCAAGGCACGCGCATCGTGCGGGGTTTGGCGGGGCGCGGCGAAAACCTGATCTTCACCGACACGGCCGTCTACGCCATGCGTTATGTGCCGGACCCCAACATCGTCTACCGCTTCGACCTGATCGGCACAGGCTGTGGGCTCATGGGGCCTAATGCCGTGGTGCAGGTGTCTGGAGCTTTCTTTTGGCTGACGCCGGGCGGTGAGTTCTACATGTATGACGGTGGAGCGCCCAGGCCACTGCAAAGCACGGTACGCCGTTACGTGAATGACAACTTGTCATGGGTACAGCAGGACAAGATTTACGCCTTTGCAAACGCGGCCTGGGGCGAGGTGACCTGGCTTTACCCCGACAAACGCGACGGCAACGAGTGCAGCCGCTACGCCAGTTATAATTATCTTGAGAATACCTGGGCCGTGGGCACGTTCGACCGCACGGCTTGGGCTGATGCGGGTGTGTTCCAGTACCCGCTAGCGACCGATACGACAGGGCGCGTGTGGTTCCAGGAGAAGGACTTTTCTGAGGACGGCGCGGCCCGCTCTTGGTCGTTGTCATCGGCTTATTTCGATGTTGGCGACGGTCACGCGCACATCAACATTCTTGGCGCTTACCCTGATGCCGAGGATTTGCAGGGCGGGTACACAATCACGATCAACACAAAACACCGAGATGCACGCGGAGATCACACGCGTGCAAATGGTCCATACAATATCACCGGAGCGACGGGCAAGGTATCCCTACGTGCGACGGGTCAGCAGGCCCAAGTTGTGTGGAGCGGGGATGATGCTCCGACATTCTTCCGCATGGGCGCATTCCGACTAGACCTTAAGGCCAGCGGGAGGAAGCGATGAACGCTGTAACCCCTGATCTCCCGGAATTTAAAACCACATTTGGCCCGTTCCGGATTGTGGAAAACAATTTCGCCCGCGAGTGGGAATTTGCCGGGCCAATGCTTGTTGAGTCTCTGCGGGACAACAAGGGCACGCTGACCGAGGACGACCTGCTTCTGAAGGTGCTGAATCGCAAGGCTGTCCTGGTCGTCGGGCAGCAATCAGCACTGATCTTTGAGAACGCGGGCTTTGATCGTGTCCTGTCCGTCATCTTTGGGCATTGCGGCGGGAATCTGGATGAAGTCGTGCAGGCGCATGAAATTCTCTGCATGCACTTCAGGGCGAAGGGAATCGAAATGGCCTTTATCGCCGGGCGTGACGGGTGGGCCCGGGCGCTTCCGGGATATGAGAAGTTTCACACAACCTATGTGAAGGTGCTGTAATGGGAAAATTGTTCGGCGGCGGTGTAAGCGCCTCACAACAAAACAACAACGGCACGCAGCAGCATGCCATTGATCCCGTTGTTCAGGGTTTCGTGAACAACGATATTATTGGCGGCTGGCGCAA
Source organism: Rhodospirillaceae bacterium (assembly GCA_016793085.1). Taxonomy (GTDB): domain Bacteria; phylum Pseudomonadota; class Alphaproteobacteria; order Rhodospirillales; family Rhodospirillaceae. Next base: position 3,537 of record JAEUKM010000025.1, on the reverse strand, counting down.
TCTGATACAGGGCATCCCAGGCATTGCGCCAGGCTCGACACCGCCATCCAGTTTTATCGCCGGGCCTTCTGCCGATACCGAAGCATACCGCAACGCGATCCGCGCGCTTAATCCTGCGGGCGCAAATGATGCTGCTGGCAACTCTCTTGCCCAAGGCTTTATGACCGGCCAATTCAACGCGCCCGGCACGTCAGCGGAGTTTATGACTCCGACCGGATACAGCAGCAGTTGGATGGATTCGGCAAAGGGCGGCCCGTTGGCAGACACAGGCTTCGTCACCGGCTACTCGCAGGCCGATCCGTACCGAAGCGCGGCATACACGAATGTCGTGGCGCCGGCGCTGAACGAATTCGACACGCAATCCGCGCGCAATATGAACGCCAGACGGGCAGCGCGTGATGCGGGCAGCGCGTTCGGAGACAGATCGGCGGTTGCGGATTCCGTGTATCAAGGCGAGATCGACCGGCAGCGCGCCGTTCTGCACAGCGGCCTTCTGAAAGACGCTGAAGTCACGGCACAGGGCTTCGCGCGCGGCGATGCGGATTCTATCAACCGAGCTCTCTCACAGGACTCAAGTCAGCAGTTCCAGCAGGGCGAAAACAACGCCGACCGTACCCAACAAATGGCCCTTGATAACGCGGCCCGGCAGGACGCGGCCCGCAGGTTCGCGGCTGAAGCTTCAAACCTTGCTTCGGGCCGGAACGCTGATGCGGTCATGGATATCAACAAGTTCAACATCGGGACGCATTTTGGGAACCTCGATCGGTCATTGGCCGGGGCAAACCTTGGCATGAGCCTCGATAACAATTCATGGGCCAGGGCGATGCAATCCCTCGGACTTTTGAACGACAGCGGGGCAACGCAGGACGCCGACGCAACTTCTCGTCTGCGTGAGCCGTTGGACCTCATCCTGCAAGCCGCATCTATCGCGGGCGGCGTGCCGTACGGAAGCACGACAACGAGCCAGAGCCGTTCGCGCGGCAAGGGCGCTACATTGGGGGCGGGTTGATATGGGCGGCGTACTCGTACCTTTAATCGGCGCGGCTGGCCTTGGCGGCGGCGCATATTCCAAGATTCAGCAGAACAAGGCCGAGGAAAACTCAGGTCAGGCGCTGATCAGTTTGCTGCGTGGCGTACTAAAGGCCGAGGGACCGAAGGGACTGGCGGCGCAAGCTTTTGCTCCCAAAGATACTGCGGAAGTGATCGGCAATGTGCGTGACCCCGCTCTGGCGCGGACCATCGCGGGTGCTGTGTTGCCTCAATATCTGGAAAAGGCATTCGGTCGCAAGGCCATGCCCGAATACGGAACATCAGCGCAAACCGGCATTAATCCTATGACGGGAAAGCCCGATCAGTTCGTGGTGGACAAGGTGACGGGCCAGCAAAGATGGCTTGGGGCTGCGCCGATTCCTGCCGCGCCGGATAAGCTTGGGCTTGAGGAACAGGCTTACGCTGAGTGGAAGAAAAGAAGCCCAAACGGCACCATGCTTGAGTTCAGGCGGGATTATGCGGCGGCTGGGCGTGACCCGTCAGCGAATCAGACGCAACCTGATTTTAAAAACATCTATGACAAGATGACGGGCAATCTGCTTGGCACCTTTGATGTGCGCCTGCCGGCTATTCAGGATGGTCTAAATTCCGGAAAGTACACCTTCGCCGAAAAGCGCCAGGACAAGCCGACGCAGGGCGAGAATACCTCGGCCTATCATGCTGCTCGTATGGCAAGCGCTATGGGCGATATTAAATCGGCCCTTGAGAATGATAGGGGGGCCGCCACAACGATGATTCCTTGGGACAACCCAGTATCGAAAGCGATGCGTGGTGATGCCTCAAACATTGTGCAGGCTGCATTATCGGAGTTGGGGGACGCCATGCTGACCCTCGGCACCGGAGCGGCGTACACGCAAATTCAGTATGACAATCAATGGAAATCAAACCTGCCTGTTGTTGGCGACTCTGACGCGGTTCTTGAGCGCAAATTCTCCCGTATCGAAGCGCTTTACAATGCCGCAAAGAAGAATGCCGGAACACAGGGCGCAGATTTGCCGGATATTGGTTCAATAGCCAGTCTTTATAGAAAGTCTGCCAGACAGAAAACCGCCAACACAGGTGGCGGTGGCGGCTGGGGTATAAAGAAGGTCGGGAACTAATGCCGCGCTATATGATCACAGACCCGGGCGGCACGCAGTATGAGATCACCGCGCCGGAAGGGGCGACGGAAGAGGAAGTGCTTGCCTTCGCGCGTCAAAACATCAGCGCGCCAGAGGCGACACAGCAGCCCGCTCCACCCAGAGAGGCCGGGCCGAATGACGGACTTATCAACACACTTGCATCTCTGCCCATCGCTATCGGTAAGGCGCTTTTGGGCGAACAGGGCGAGCCAGTTACAACCACGAATGCCGTGACGCGCGGTGTCATGGACGCTCCCATGGCATTAGCCCAGATCGCTGGCAATGCCATCGCTGACGATGAGATGGCCGCGCGCGGCAATGCCGCTATTGCCGAGGATGAGGCCGCGTATCAGGCCCGGCGCGGCACTGACGACACGGATTGGGCGCGGCTGGCTGGGCAAATTCTGGGCACCGCACCGCTCTCGGCTATTGGCGGGGCCCCAACCACATTGGGCCGCGCCGCCCTATATGGCACTGGCACGGGTGGCTTGAGCGCCGCGCTTAATCCCGTCACCGACGAAACACAGCCGTTCTGGGAACAGAAGCTAAGACAGACCGGCACGGGGATGATGGTGGGCGGCATTGCCACGCCGACCCTGACCGCGCTTGGGAAGCTGGCCGCCCCGCAAGTCGAGAGGGCTGTGAAGTATCTCACGCAGCGCGGCGTCAGGCCGACAGCGGGCCAAATGGGCGGCAACTTCGCGGCGCGCACAGAAGCCAAGTTGTCCAGTGTCCCCGTTATCGGGGATGCGATTCAGCATGGTCAGCGGCGCGCAATCGAGACCTTCAACCGCGCGGCCTACAACGAAGTCTTGGCCCCGATTGGAAAGACATTTGACGGCCCTGTAGGGCGCGAATCAATCGACGCCGTCTCAGAGATCGTCACCAATTCCTATGACGATGTTTTGCCTCACGTTCAGTTCAGGGCCGATGGCCAGTTTATGACTGAACTGAAAAACCTGCGCAATCTCGCAATCAATACAGAGGACGAGGGACGCATTTTCGATGGAGTCTTAGCGAAAAAGCTGTTCCGCCGCCTCGGCAATACCGGCGTCATGGATGGCCTGTCATTCAAGCAGGCCGAGAGCGAAATCCGGCACGAAGCTACGAAGTATCTCGGAAGCCAGAACCCGGCAGATCGTACCGTTGGCGAGGGGCTTCAGGAAATGCTTTCGATTTTCCGCGAGAACCTCCGGCGCAACAACCCTCAGTTCGCGGATGAAATCGCCGCCAGCAATAAAGCATATGCCATGCTGATGCGGGTTCAGCGCGCCTCGCATGCCGCTAGAGAGGGCGTGTTCACGCCGCGCCAGCTTCTGACAGCTTCCAAGATTCTAGACAAGTCGAAGAACAAATCACAGTTCGC
>JAEUKM010000425.1 GCA_016793085.1 Rhodospirillaceae bacterium | reverse complement strand
TGGTGCGGTAGTAGTCGTGCTCGTCCACGTTCCAGGCAGCCGAGCCCCAGTGCACGAAACTCATTTTTTGCCGGTGCGCCAGCGCGGCACACGCAGCCAGAAGCACGGGCCCCACGCCACGCGCCCGCGCGGTCGCGTTGAACAAAAGGCCCGGCAGGAACAGCCCACGCTTGGCCGTCGGCACATCGAAGGTGGGGATGTAGAAAGCCGCCGCCACTACAACTCCATCGAGCACCGCCACCAGGGCCTTCATGGCCGGTTTGCGGCCCAGCACATCGTGCTTGAACACCCGCGCGTTCAGCCCCGGCTCACCGGCGGCCTCGGCCAGGCGCGTAAGGCCCACAAGATCGCGCAGGACAGCAGGCCGGATGATGAGATCGCGCGTGATCTTTGGGCGCGGGGCTTTGCGGCGCGGGGTTTTACTGCGATGCATGTTTATGCTTTGATTCTGCGCGCTTTGAGTACCGTATTCCTGCGGGCGGACCACAGTTCCTGAGAACAATGTAATGTGATGGTGATACGGCCAATCGGGCATTGAATCAAAGCATCAGGTCTGGTTCGCTGCCGGACAAGAGGGGGTGTGGGGCCGTGTCAGGTTTTCCGCACCGCACATCAGACCTGGGGTTTTTCATGCTGCGCTTTGGCTTTGCCGCTGTGTTGGCGGCTTTTACGCTGTTCACGTCGACCGTTCAGGCGCAAGCGCCTGGACCGGCCCTGTTGCCCAAAAACGTCTGGCAGGACAAGTTCCGCCAGCTCGATGAAGTGTGGCCCACGGCCAACGACTATCGCGCCGCCTCGGGCGCGCCCGGCCACCGCTACTGGCAGCAGAAGGTGGACTACAACATCAAAGTGCGCCTGGACGACGCCAAGCAAAAAGCCACGGCCAGCGAGACCATCACCTACACCAACAACTCGCCCGATACCCTGAAGTACCTGTGGCTGAACCTGGACTTAAACCAGTTGAAGGCCAACTCAGGGCCCGCCAACGCGCGGGTCAACGACGGCGATGCGCGCGAATCCTTCGGCTCTATGCGCCTGACCATGGCCTACGACAAATCCACCCAGGGCTTGAACGTCACAACCGTCACCGATGCGAACGGTGCGCCCTTAAAGCACGTGTTTTCGGGCACCCTGATGCGCGTGGACCTGCCCCAAGCCCTGAAACCAGGCGAAAGCACGGTGTTCAACGTCGCCTGGACCATGGACGTGCCGGAAGTAGACATTTTCCGCACCCGCGGCGGCTTTGAATACTTCAAGGACGACAAGAACTATCAGTACTACATGGCTCAGTGGTTCCCGCGCCTGGCCGCCTATTCCGACAGCGACGGCTGGCACCTGCGCCAGTTCTTCGCCAACAGTGAATTCACCCTGGAGTTCGGCGATTACGAGGTGGAGATCGACGTGCCCGCCGACCACGTGGTTGCAGGCACGGGCGAACTGCAGAACGCCGACGACGTGCTGACGGCCACCCAGCGCCAGCGCCTGGAGCAGGCCAAGACCGCCAAGAAGCCGGTGGTGATCGTCAGCCAGGAGGAAGCGACCGCCAAGGAAGGCAATCCTTCGACAGCGCGTAAAGTTTGGCGCTTCAAGGCCGATAACGTGCGCGACTTCGCCTGGTCGTCGAGCCGCAAGTACATCTGGGATGCGCAGGGCCACGAAGTGGAGCCGGGCCGCACGGTGCTGGCCATGTCGTTCTACCCGAAGGAAGGCAACCCCCTGTGGAGCCAGTATTCTACCGCCGCGCTGATCCATTCGCTCGACGTTTATGGGCGCTTCGCCTTCCCCTATCCCTACCCGGTCATCCAGTCCATCAACGGCAACATTGGCGGCATGGAATACCCCATGCTGGCCTTCAATTCGGGCCGCCCCGAGAAAGACAAGAAAACCGGCAAGCTGACCTATTCCAGCCGCACCAAGTACGCGCTCATCTCGGTCATCATCCACGAAGCGGGCCACAACTGGTTCCCGATGATCGTGAACTCGGATGAGCGGCGCTGGACGTGGATGGACGAAGGGCTCAACACCTTCCTGCAGTTCCAGGCCGAACGCCTGTGGGAGAAGGACTACCCGGCCCAGCGCGGCGAACCCAAGGACATCATCGACTACATGAAATCGCCCGGCATGCGGCCGATCATGACCGATGGGGAGTCATTGGATAACGTCGGCGCCAACGCCTATGGCAAGCCGGCCACGGCCTTGACCATCCTGCGCGAGACTATCCTGGGGCGTGAGTTGTTCGACTTCGCGTTCAAGGAATATTCCACCCGCTGGTACTTCAAACGCGCAAATCCATCTGACTTCTTCCGCACCATGGAAGACGCCAGCGGCGTAGACCTCGATTGGTTCTGGCGCGGCTGGTTCTATTCCACCGACAACGTCGATATCTCCATCGACGGTCTGGACGAATACACCGTCAACACCCAAGACCCCGATAAAGAGCAGCCCCTGGAGCGCAAAAAGAAGCAGGCCGAGCCGCGCTCGCTGACCGAGGAGCGCAACGAGGCCGAAGCCAAGGCCGACAGCTTCTTCAAGATGGAAGTGGATGAGAAGCCTGAGTTGAAGGACTTCTATAACGCCAACGACCGCTACACCGTCACCAACGCCGACCGCAACAAATACAACACGCTGGTCAAAGGCCTGGACCCCTGGGAACGCGAGATGCTGAAACTGGGCGACTACGCTTATGTGATGGACTTCCGCAACATCGGCGGCCTGGTGATGCCGGTGATCCTTGGCATCACCTACAAAGACGGCAGCACGGAAGAACTGCGGATACCGGCCGATGTCTGGCGGCAGAATCCGCAGAAGTTCTCGAAGCTGATCGTACGCAAGAAGCAGGTTGAATCGGTGACGGTGGACCCGCGCCTGGAAACTTCGGACATCGATACCGAGAACAACCACTGGCCACGCAAGATCATCCCCTCGCGCCTGGAGATCTTCAAGCAGACCATGCCGCCCGCCAAGAACCTGATGAAGGACATGGATGAGCCCCTGAAGAAAGACGACGAGAAGAAGGATGACGAGAAGAAAGAGGGCGCGGCCGCGCCCGCCGCTCCTCCAACTTAAAAATACAACGCAGTCACAATGCGGCGTCTTAAGCTCGTTTTCATTGCCATGATATGCGCGGCTGGTATTTTTTATGTTTTGCAAATGCCCGCAAATCCAAAGTTCGTCATCTTCATGGCGAACAAAGGCGTTCCACAGTGGACATATATGGCCGGAAAAAGTGTTTGCGAAGGGGCTATAACAGAAGCGTCATTGAGCGATGGAATTAATTGGATTTCCAAAGCAGCCGATGATGGCGTTGCCGAGGCTCAACGTGACATGAGTATAGCGCTCTGGTTTGGCGCATTAAATAAGTGCACTTTAGAGTCTAACCGCGACAAAGCATTCGTGTACGCACTTGCAGCGGCGACAAACAATGATGTCACTGCACAAGTATTATTATCGGGCTACTTTGACATCGGCACAGAATCAATCGCGGTCAATTCTGAGAAAAGTTTTAAGTGGGCAATGATGGCCGCTAAAAACGGTTCCGCGCTTGGGCAAAGAGTTGTTGCGAGAAAATACGAGGATGGCATTGGAGTCACTTCAAGTATAAGCGAAGCTCGCCATTGGTATGAGCAAGCAGCTAGCAATGGAGATACTGTTGCGAAGGTACGACTCTTAGAACTCACTGCGCATCAAGAATGAAAAGCATTAACCTCCGACACGTTGTATACGCTTTGCTTTTTGTCATTTCGTGCGCCACCTTCACAGACCGCGCCTTGGCCCACGGCTTTCACGCCTCGTTTTCGGTGCTGGAATTCAACCCGCGCACGCAGTCGCTGGAGATCATCCACCGCATCTTCATTCAGGACCTGGAACTGGCCTTAAGCGAGAAAAGCAAAACCCCGGTAACGCTGAACGAGGACGCCGCAACCGAGCGCACGGTGCGCGATTACCTGGCCCAGCGCTTTGTCATCGCCACGGGCGATGGGGCAAAGCTGTCACCAGAGTGGGTGGGGATGAAGATGCAGGTGGACACGCTGTTCGTGTACATGGAACTGAAAGACGCCGGCGCGCTGAACACGCTGACGGTGAAAGACGGCATTCTGACCGAGAGCCACCCGGGCCAGGTGAATACCGTGAACGTAACCTTGAAGGGCCGCACCCAGACGCTGATTTTCTCAAGTACCGACGACGCGCAGACGGTGACGTTCTAACGGTGATGTTCCAGCGCAGAAAAGTGGGCCGCTGTCGCCAGCGGCCCCAAGTTGTAATGCGCGTAAGTGCAATGCGCTTAATGGAGACCTAGAAATCCATTCCGCCCGGTGCTGCCGGCGCCGCGGTTTCTTTCTTGGGCAGCTCGGCCACCATCGCTTCCGTGGTGATGAGCAGACCCGCCACCGAAGACGCATCCTGCAAGGCGACGCGGACAACCTTGGTCGGATCAATAATGCCGGCCTTCACCAGGTCTTTATATTCGCCGTCCTGAGCGTCGAAGCCCCAGGTCGTGTCCTTAGATTCGAGCACCTTGCCCGCAACCACGGCACCGTCCCAGCCCGCGTTGGCAGCGATTTGGCGCACCGGCGCTTCCAACGCACGGCGGACAATGTCGACCCCGACGCGCTGGTCATCGTTGGCGGTCTTGATGTCCTTGAGGGCGCGAACGGCGTACAGTAGTGCAACGCCGCCGCCGGGCACGATGCCTTCTTCAACGGCCGCGCGGGTGGCATGGAGCGCGTCATCAACGCGATCCTTCTTTTCCTTCACTTCCACCTCCGTTGCGCCGCCGACACGGATGACAGCCACGCCGCCCGCAAGCTTGGCCAAACGTTCCTGCAGCTTCTCGCGGTCATAGTCGGATGTCGTGTCCGCGATCTGCCGCCGGATTTGTTCACAACGCGCGGTGATGTCGGTCTTCTTGCCCGCGCCATCGACAATGGTGGTGTTGTCCTTGTCGATGGTGACCTGCTTGGCGCGGCCCAGCATCGACAAGTTGACGTCTTCCAGCTTGATGCCGAGTTCGTCGCTGATCAGCTGACCGTTGGTCAGGACCGCGATGTCTTCCAGCATGGCCTTGCGGCGGTCGCCAAAGCCCGGGGCTTTCACGGCCGCGATCTTCAGGCCGCCGCGCAGCTTGTTGACCACCAGGGTGGCCAAGGCTTCGCCTTCGATGTCTTCGGCGATGATCAGCAGGGGCTTCGAGGTCTGCACCACGGCTTCCAGCACCGGCAGCAGCGGCTGCAAGGTGGCAAGCTTCTTTTCATGGATCAGGATATACGGCTCGTTGAGCTCGACCGTCATCTTGTCGGCATTGGTGACGAAGTAGGGCGATGTATACCCGCGGTCGAACTGCATGCCTTCGACGACATCCAGTTCGGTTTCAAGGCCCTTGGCCTCTTCCACCGTGATCACGCCTTCCTTGCCGACCTTATCCATGGCCTTGGCGATGATGTCGCCGATATCTCGCTCTCCGTTCGCCGAGACCGTGCCGACTTGCGCGATTTCGTCGTTGTTCTTCACCTTCTTCGAGCGGGCCTGGATATCCTTCACCACGGCATCGACCGCCAGATCGATCCCGCGCTTCAGATCCATCGGGTTCATGCCGGCGGCCACGGCCTTGGCGCCTTCACGCACGATGGCTTGAGCGAGCACAGTGGCGGTGGTGGTGCCGTCGCCCGCCGCATCGGCGGTTTTCGAAGCCACTTCCTTCACCATCTGCGCGCCCATGTTCTCGAACTTGTCCTTCAGTTCGATTTCCTTGGCCACCGACACACCGTCCTTGGTGATGCGCGGCGCGCCGAAAGATTTCTCGATCACGACATTGCGGCCCTTGGGACCCAGCGTGACCTTCACGGCGTTGGCGAGGGTATCGACGCCACGCAGCATCTTGTCGCGGGCGTCAGACGAAAAACGGACGTCTTTTGCGGACATTGCTTTATCTCCTGTTTCTGGATAGGGCGCGGCGCTTTAGGCGGCCTTGCGCAAAGGTTGGGGATTTTCGATCAGACCCAGAACGTCGGTTTCTTTCATGATCAACAGTTCTTCGCCGTCGATCTTCACCTCGGTTCCGGACCATTTGCTGAACAGGATGCGGTCGCCCGCCTTCACGTCGAGCGGACGGAGGGTTCCGTTCTCATCCCGCGTGCCGGAACCCACGGCGATGACTTCGCCTTCCATGGGCTTTTCCTTGGCGGTGTCGGGGATGATGATGCCGCCGGGCGTACGGGCGTCGGCGTCAACGCGCTTCACCAGAATGCGGTCATGCAAGGGACGAAATTTTGTAGCCATGTGAGGTCATTCCTTTCCTAAGCAAATGACGACAAAGGTCAGTTGTGTTTAAGCGGCCACCCCAGGGGGCTGGCCGAAAATTGAGTTAGGAAAGCTTTTTGGCGTTTCAAGAGGGTAGCAGCACTCGACGCCACATGCTGCTAAGCTATTGATTTTGAAAGGCTATTGAGGATGAAAGTGGCCTCTGGCACGATTCGGGCGGCGTTTGTTGTGAAAGGACATGCCGCACATGCCGTCGGACCTTGCGCTGCAATTAAATGACTACCGCCTCACCACCGCGCACATTCTCTACCACCTGCCCGATCATCCAAGTTTGCTGCAGGAGTTCATCTGGCAGCGGCTGGACATCGCCCCGAAATTCCCCGAGCTGCACAAGTTCCTGACCTTCTGGGAGAAGAACCTGGACGGCAAACTGCACTCGGTGCGCGTGGCGAGTTCCGAGATCATCAAGCCCGCGCACTACCGCAACGCCAAGGCCTGGCTGCTGCACTGAAAAAAGTTTTGAGAAATTCTTAGGCCGGAAACGCCGCGCCGAGGGCAAGGCCCATAATGGCCGCAGCGGCGATACCCGCATACGGCCGGGCCATGCCGGCACCGGCAATGGCCTGGATGCAGGCAAGCTTCGCCAAAGTGTTGACCGCCAGCGCCACCGGCACCGCCAACACCAGAAGGTTCACATCAGACGTTGCCACCACGTCGCGCGCGGCGGAAACGCTGACGGCATCGACATCCACCAACCCCGAAAGGGCCGCGACGGCGACAACGCCCCAGGCCCCGAACCACACGCGCCCATAGTGCGCGGCCAGGGTGACGGCCGCCAGCACCGCGCCGAACGTGAGCGCCACGGTAAGATCGGTGGTTTCCGACACGCTGGCGGCATCGGGCATAGCCGACGAACGGCCGCGCCGCAGGACATAAAAAATGGTGACAAGCCCCACCAAGAGGGCCGAGAGGCCGATGCTAGGCAACAATTCCATGGCGCCCGCGGGCGTGATGAGGGCCACCACCGCCAGGGTGCGCAGGAATTTCAGGGCTGTCGCCGCACCGACACCCGTAGCTAGCGTGAAGGCAAAAGCGGGCGTTTCGCGCGCAAGCCGCGCATAGCCCACGGCCACCGCAGTCGATGACGCCAGCCCGCCCAGCACGCCCGTCAGCAGCACGCCGGCCCGCGCGCCCAGCCATTTGGTGGCGGCCACCGCGATGAAGGAAATGCCGACGATGACCACGACCATCCACCAGAGCTCGTACGGGTTGAGCACGCTGCCCGGGCCAAAGCCCTTGTCGGGCAACACCGGCAGGACAACCACGGAAATGACGAGGAGTTGCAACGCCGCTTTCAGTTCCACGCGCTCCAGCGTTTTCAACCAGGCGTGCATGGGCTCGCGCGCGTGCAGCACCGTCACCAGCAGCACCACGGCGGCGGCGGAGAGCGCCATGTCGCCGCGCACGGCCAGCACACCCAAGGCATAGGTGATGAGCGCCGCCACTTCGGTGGTCAGGCTGCGGTTGGCGGGCTCGTCCTGGCGGGTCACGTAGGCCGCGACCATCAGCGCCAGCACGGCGGCCCCGCCGCCAAGTACCGCCGCATCGCCCGGCACGGTCGCCAAAATACCGCCTAAAAAGCCGATGAGGGTGAAGGTGCGCAAACCCGCCGTGCGCGTACCTTCGGCGGCGTCGCGCGACCGCCAGCCGCGCTCGATACCGACGATGAGCCCGATACCGAAGGACAGTGCCAGCCGCGTGAAGATTTCAAGTTCGCCGTTCATCGCCCGCGCCGTTCTTGACCGTCGTGTAAGGCCATACGCCCTTAGAGCGTTTGATCAAGCCAGGCGAGAATATCGTCGGTGACGCGGATTTCAAACCCTTCGAAGGAATGGGGGGCGCCGCCCGGTCCGCCGTAGAAGATGTACTTGGCCTTGGGGCCAGCGGCCTGCGCGAACTCGATCAGAAACGCGCCCTGCATCAGGGGATCGCGCGAGCCGCCGAGCGCCAGGATCGGCAGCGTGATTTGCTTGATGAGCTGCGTGTGCATGGCGCGCGACTTGGGGCCCCAGTAACTGAGGAACGCATCGGCGTAGTAGTAGGTGAAACCCGAACCGGGGGCCGAGAGGAACATGGGCTGGCGCGGGTCTTCCTCGTACACCGTCTGCGGGAACGGCGCGTCGATGAGATGTGTGGCGCCCTGACCATCGCGCACGGCCTCGTCGGCTTCCAGCACCGTGCGGGCATAGCGGTCCTCGCCCATGGCCAGGCGCGCGTGCTTGGGCAGATCGCGCGTAGGCGCCAAGTAGATCATTGCCTTGAAACGCAGGTCTTTGGTTTTCGCCACGTAGTCGGTGAGCCACAGGCCGCCGACAGAATGACCCAAGCCGACAAGATTGCGGTGGCCCTTGGCGCCCATGAACGCCGACCAGGCGGCAATATCCTGCGGCACGTCTTCCAGTTTGCCGCTGACGGTGCCGCGGAAACCCGAACCGCGATGCTGCACCGACAGCACCACGTGCCCGCGCTGAGCCAGGCGTTGCGCCAGCCAATGCGAAGTGGAGCGCATGACATCCGACGCCCAGCCGTGGGCCAGCACGAAGGCGGGCTTGGCCGGATCGACGTAAGTGGAAGGGCGGTAGTAGACGCCGTCCAGTTTCGTGCCGTCGCCAGCGGTGGCCGAGACAATTTGCGTCTGCACGCGGGGCGCGACCGTGAGGTTATTTCCGGCAAGCCACTTGGATACATCGCTGGCCACACCGTCGCGCTGCACCGAGAGATCGCGCGCAGCCCCCGGATACATCAGCGCGTCGACGTTCTTGCTGAGGAAGGCGATCGCTTTTAACGCTTCCAGGCGGCCCTTGGGCACTCGCGCGTCGTTGCCGCCGGCCAGCAAAAGAATAGGTTTGTCGAGGCTAGCCATGTTGGCAGTGAGGGACGTTTTGGCGGTGGGGCCGTACCAGTCCAGGAACACCGAAGGCGTGAAGATCAGCCCCTGGCCCAGGTCGATCAGCTTGCGCTCGCCGTCATTGACGGCTTTCGAGGCCTGATCGACCAGTTTCCAGTAGCGCTCCTCACCCGCCTGCTTGCGCCAGGTCTCGGCCAGGTCCTCGCTGGGCGAGACCATGATGAACGCTTTCACGCGGGCGTCGTTCGTCTCGATCATGTAGCGCGCAGCTAGAAGCGAACCGAGCCCCGAGCCCGCCAGCACGACATTGCTGATGCCGCGTGAGGACAGTGCGTCGATGGCGGTTTTCACGTCCGTCACCGCCTCATCAAAACGCGAGAAGGCGTAACGCGCGGTCAGGCGCGTTTCGACACTTAAGGTCACGTAGCCGAGCGAGGCCAAGGCGTCAGCGAGAAACCGCGAGGCATCGCTGCTGCGGATCGGCGAGAGGCCGGGGCCATCGGGCAGAAAGACGATGGCGGGGCTTTGGGCGCTGTAGCCGCCGGCGGGGGCGGCCATGACGGCGGGCAGTTGCAGGCCATCGGGTGTAGACAGCGTCAGCACATCTTGCGTGATGGGCTGGCCGACGATGCGCGGGGCCTGCACCTGGGCGTGCGCGGGCGCACCCGCCGCCGTGGCCAGCACCGGCAGCAGCGCCGTTACGGCGGCCCTCAGCATTTTTTTCAGACGCCCGGCAGGTCTGGTGCGGATGATCGCGTCGCTCACGGTTTCTTGATATCCCCTGACGTCCCTTGGACAACACCTTTTGGACAGCGGGCCGTCTGACGTGGCCGCAACCTAGACCGCAGCCGCTATGAGGGTAAGCCCACCCTCCTGAAATTGTTGTTATACTGCGGCAATATTGTGGTGGGACAGGCCGGGGCAAGGGCCTTCGGCGAGCCCCGCCGCACCCGCCAACCCCTGATGCCATAAGTCCTCTGCTGCCATAAAGGGCCTTGCCACAATTCCATGAGCCTCGCCCTGCCCTCGCCCCGGCTGACCTGGCTGCCTCACGGCACGCCCTATTCCGAACGGTTCGGCGATGTGTACCGCAGCCGCGAGGGGGCCGTGGCGGAAAGCAAGGCTGTGTTCCTGGAGGGCTGCGGCCTGCCCGACGGCTGGCGCGAGGCAGCGCAATTCGTGGTGGCCGAAACGGGCTTCGGCACGGGCCTGAATTTCCTGACCACCTTCGATGCCTGGCGGCGGACCAAACGCAACGACACCCGCCTGCATTACATCGCCGTCGAAGGCTTTCCGCTGAGCCATCAAGATTTGCGCGAATGCGTTGCGCGCTGGCCCGAGTTGCGCGGGCCGGGTCAGGCGCTGCTGCGCGCCTACCTAAGTCCGCAGCCGGGTTTTCAGCGGCTGTTTCTGGATAATGGCCGCGTGGTGCTGACGCTGCTGTTCGGGCCCGCGCCCGCCATGCTGGCAGCACTCGATGCTCACGTGGACGCCTGGTACCTAGACGGCTTTGCGCCCGACAAGAACCCCGAGATGTGGACGCCCGAAGTGTTGGTCGAGGTCGCACGGTTGTCCAAGCACGGTGCGAAACTCGCTACCTACACGGCCGCGGGCGAGGTGCGCCGCAATTTAAGCGCTGCCGGCTTTGACGTGATGAAGGTGCCGGGCTTTGGGTCGAAAAGCGAAATGATCCGCGCCGTGTTTCGCGGCCACGGCAACACCGCCGTCAGCACACCGACGCCGCCATGGTTTGCCAGCCCGCCGGTGGGAAATATAAGTTTGGGCCACATAAGTCATGGCAACGCGCGCTACGGGCACGCGGCCATCATCGGCGCTGGGCTGGCGGGCGCGCATACGGCAATCGCGCTTCACAAGCGTGGCTGGCGCACCACCCTGATCGACCGCAAGCCCGAGATCGCTGGTGAAGCATCGGGCAATACTGTCGGCGTGCTGATGCCGCGCCTGACGGCGGCGGAGAACTTGGACGGCCGCTTCTATGCCCGCGCCTGGCGGTTCGCGCTGGATCAGTTGGAGGAGATGGCCGATGCGGGCGTGAATATCTCGCGCGATCGCTGCGGCGTTTTGCAGTTGGCGGGCAGTGACGCTGATGCCGAGCGCCTGAAAGCCATCGCGGCCTTGGGCGCGGTGCCCGAGCCCTACCTGTTCCACGTGGGCGCAAGTGAGGCTTCCGACATCGCGGGCTGCGCGCTCTCTTCCAGCGCGCTCTACTTCCCGCATGGTGGTTGGCTGAACCCGCGCCTGTTGTGTGCGGGCCTGGCGCGACAGAGCGCCTTCATAGGCAACACTACGGTCAGCGGGCTGAAGCGCAATCACGGCCAGTGGGACGTGTTGGATGCGGCAAGCAATGTCATGACCAGCGCCGACGTCGTGATTTTCGCCAATGCCTTAAGCGCGGCGCAAGCCCCTGAACTGTCGTGGCTTCCTTTAAGCGGGCGGCGTGGGCAGATCAGTTTTTTACCGCCGAGCCCGGCGAGTGCGCGCCTGCACTGCGTGCTTGGCTACGGCGGCTACATCACGCCCGCGCACCGGGGGCAGCACTGCCTGGGCGCCACCTTCGACTGGACCGAGGACGCCCTGGCCGATCAGGCCGTGGCGCCTGAAGACCACGTGCGCAATTACGAAGACCTGGCCGAAGCCTTGCCGCATCTGGCTCAGGGGCTGTCACCCGACGCGGCCCTGGGGCGCGCCGCCGTCCGCTGCACCACGCCCGATCACCTGCCCGTAGCTGGGGCCGTGCCCGACCAGGCCGCGTACCTTCACGCCTTCGCCGAGCTACGCCACGGCCACCCCTGGGCGCGCTACGAACGGGCCAGTTATCAACCGGGGCTTTATGTGCTGGCGGGCCTGGGCGCGCGCGGGCTGGTGGCCGCCCCCTTAGCCGCGGAGATTCTGGCCTGCCAGATCACCGGCGAACCGCCGCCGGTGGAACGCGACGTGGCTTTGGCCCTGCACCCGGGCCGCTTCCTGATCCGCGATTTGAAACGTCTGAAAGTCTGACGGAATTATGAACGGAAGAGATCGCCCCGCGCCTTAACGCAACCCAGCGATTTTAACGCAATCTAAAAGCAACATGCACCAAGCTGTGCGTTGACTTGGGCCCGTTTGATCGCCCAAAGTCGGGGCGGGTGCGCAAGGGTGGCCATGCGGCAACCGGTCTGCAGCGTCTGCGTTTCGTGGTTTCCGGCATTGGCATTGCATATTTTCAACTCATGACAGTTCAGCGTTTTGCTTCTGCAGTTCTGGTTGCGATTCTCCTTGTCCTCAGCCCCCAGATCCCCGCCCAAGCCCAGGATTTCGGCAACTCGAACACGTGGCTGGAAGGCTTCGACGACTGGCTGGACGAGATCAGCCAGATGAAGCGCGAAAACTGGCAGATGGGCATTGGCGTCGGGCTTGGCACCACGCCCGACTATCCCGGCGGCGACAACTACCAGACGCTCGCCCTGCCGCTGTTCCAGCTGAAATACAAAGACAAACTGACCATCGACCCTTTGGGCTTGCGCGTGCGGGTCTGGAAAAGCGATTGCTGCCGTTTCCGGCTGGTGATGGGCTTGTCCGAAAGCCGCAAAACCAGCGACAGTTCGCCCGTCTCGAAACTGCGCGATATCGACCGCGGCATTAATGCGGGCTTCGTGTTCGAGGGCCGCATCGCCGGGCCGGTGGCGTTTCGCCTCAATGCCCGCAAAGAGTTCGCGGGCGGACACAACGGCGCAACGATTACGCCGTCTCTCGGTGTGGTGCTGAAGGACAAGAAAGACACGTTCTCGTTCATCCCCGAAGTGGCCCTCACCTGGGGCAGCAACAGGTACATGGACATGTTCTTCAGCGTGACGCCCGCCGATTCGCTGGCTTCAGGTTTGGGTATTTACGACGCCTCGGCGGGCTTGCGCGAAGCCGCCGTGCGCGTAACCGGCAGCTACCAGATCAACGCCGACTGGCAAGTGGTGGGCCGCGTGCAGGCCGCACGCCTGCTCAGCGACGCCAAGCGCAGCTCCATCGTCCGTCAGGCCGGCGACCCGTTCCAGGGCCTGGTCGGCATGGGCGTGATGTACACGTTCTAGGGCAGCGCGCTCTACTCGTTCCGCGGCACGCTCTCCGCCATACATTCGCCGCGGTTCCTGCGAAATTCCGCCGCATCGGCCCCTCACGCTCGGCCCTCTTGAATGGGGACTTTGACGCTGAGCGGGGATGCCGCACCGACGCGGCATGGCGGGGCCATGAACAATTCATCCGAAAGATCGCGTTTGCGTTCCGCGCTGTCGCGCTGGAACTTAAGCCTGATTATTGCGCTGCTGCTCTTGGGGATCTGGGCGTGGCTGGATGTATCGCTGAGGTTTTTGCCGCAGCAGACACAACCCCAGGCCTTGGGTGCAGCCACCGAGCGTGTCGCGCCGTTCTACGGCGCGCCGCCCTAAACACCGCCGCTCTACGGCACGCCGGAGGGTCAGCCGCAGGGCCGCTGGCCATCAAAAAAATAGGGCGGATTTTTTAGGGAAGGAGCTGGGGTCAGAGCCGAAGGTGATCCGCATTGGCGCGACGGGACAATCAACTTGGAGCTCTCGACTCTGACCTCAATTCCTTTTTCGCAATTCCTCGGGTTTTAAATTCCCTGGGTCTTACATTCCCCGGCGTCGCCTTGATCGGCTGGGCCGGGAAGAACTTCCCCCGCCTTGGGCTCACCGTTGGGGAGCCACAAACGGCGGGGGAAGAAAAAGCCTTATGTCACCGGGGTAGGAACGAACTCGTGGAGGGCGACGGATAAGGCTTGGTCACTAGGTCTTCCTGAACACGGTCTTTGGGTTGGCTGTGTACGTGCGGTTGCTACGCTCCATGGCCTACGTGGGTAATTTTCCCACGAATAATGCAATACTACCCTTGAATCCCGGTATGTCAAGAAAAAAGTGGGAATTATTCCCGCAAAGTGGTATAAGCGCGATCAGAAGACTGCCCCTGCTTGTTGGATCAAAAACTGTCCGTGGCCGAGCCGAGTTCCCCCGCACCGCCTAAAGCCTTGATATCGGCCATCAAACGCCTGATGCGCCCGCTCGTGCGCTTGCTCATCGCCAAAAACATCGGGCTGCCGGCGTTCATCGAACTGGTGAAGGAAGTTTACATCGGCGTGGCCGAGGATGATTTCCCCACCAATGGAAAACGCCAGACCGACAGCCGCATCAGTCTGCTCACCGGCGTTCACCGCAAAGACGTGAAGCGTCTGCGCGCGATGACGCCCGAAGCGTTCAGCGTCCCGAAGTCCGTGGGCCTCGGCCCGCTGGTGGTGGCGCGCTGGTTGAACAACGCCAACACCACCGATGCAAGCGGCCAGCCTCTGGCCTTGCCGCGCCAGCCTGCAACGCCTGGATCAGCGTCGTTCGATGGTCTGGTGGAAAGTGTGTCGAAAGACATTCGCCCGCGGGCGCTCTTGGATGAATGGCTGCGTTTGGGCGTTGCGCGCATGGACGCGCAAGAGCGCGTGGTGCTGAACCGCAGCGCGTTCATCCCCGAAAAGGGCTTCGAGGAAAAAGCCTACTTCCTCGGCCGCAACATCCACGATCATCTGGCCTCGGCCAGCAGCAACCTGCTGAACGTCAAGCCTGCCGCACTGGACCGCAGCGTCCATTACACCGGGCTGACGCCCGAATCGGCCAAAACCGTGGCCGAAGCCGCCGAACGCCTTGGAATGCAATCCTTGTTGGCCGTTAACCGGTTGGCCTTGGATCTGGCCGAACAGGACAAGGACAAGGCTGATGCCACCCGCAGGGTCAATTTCGGCTTGTATTTCTTCGATGGGGCTTCCACTTTAAATGGCTCCGCCGTTCAGGGTTCGCCGGAAGGCGATTCGGTGAAATGAATCAACGCGCTGACCAACGCTTGCACACGGCCTGGCGCGGCATTGCCGCCGCCCTGGCGCTTGCGTTGCTGGCGGCGTGCGCGGGCGGCCCTGCCCCACAGCAGCCCGCCGCGCAACAGGTGGCGAAAGCCGAACCCAAGCCCGGCGACGGCATCGGCGGCACAGGCATTTCCAACCAGCCGAAAGTCGTGGCCCGCACGCGCGGCGCCGACGGCATCGGCGGCACCGGCATCCTGGGCACGATCTCGGGCTTCGGCTCCATCATCGTCAACGGGCTGGAGCTGGAATACGACCGCGACACGGCGGTGGAAACCGACGGCGCGCCGGGCGCGCTGGAAGACCTGAAGGTCGGCCAGGTGGTGCAGGGTGTCGCCCGCATGAAGGGTAGCAAAATGTATCTCGACACGCTCGAGATGCAGCACGCTGTCACCGGACCCATCGAGAGCATCGACCACGCCAAGGAAACGCTGACGGTGCTGGGCCAGAAAGTGCGCGCCAACCTGTCGGGCGACAAGGCGGCCATCGAATCCTTCAAGACATTGGCCAAGGGCGACATGGTCAGCATTTCGGGCCTGCGTCAGGCCGACGGCACCATCATCGCCACGCGCATCGACCAGCAGCCCGCCGATGGACGCATCATCGTGCGCGGACTGGCGGTTGTTGAGGGTGCGACGGTGAAGATCGGCGGCCTCGTCATTCCGCCCAGTGCGGCCACCGCCTCACCCGCCGTGGCCAACGGCGCACGCGTGTTTGCCTCGGGCAAGATGGTCAACGGCGCCTTCGTACCCGACGTGGTCGTCAGCTCCGGCGTACTGCCCTTCGACGATGCGGTGAGGGACGTGTCGATCGAGGCCTACGCGCCCAACACTGGCTCATCCCCGTTGGTGATCGAAGGCATCACCATCGAAGGCGCGGTATTACCGACAGGAACAGCCGAGGGCGACCGCGTGGTCATTACCGGGCGCGTCAGCGGGGCCGACCGGGTTTCAGCGACGACAATTGAGAAAATCCGCACGTTCGTGACGATCCTGAAGGCCCGCGGTTCCTTACGGCCGGCCTCGATTAGGCCCGACAACAACTCGCGCCCCGAACGCATCGCCCCACCGCCGCGCCCCGAGCGGCCCACCCCGCCCACGCGCCCCGAACGCGAGCGCCCCGAAGGCGGGCCGATGGTTTAAGTCTGCTGGGTTTAAGTAAACTAACGGCGCGGCGTCACCGCGCCCGGATGAAAGCGGTACGTGAACGTCAGCCCGCCCCCGGCGTTCGGACTGTTTTTCGAAAAACCCGCGACGGCATAAGCATTCAGTGACCAGGTATCTGTGAAGCGGTAGCTGACATAGGCCATGCCTTCTTGGGGATCGGCCGAGGTTTTCAAGGTACTTTGCCGGTAGTCGTAGGCGATACCCGCCGAGGTGCGTTCGCTGAAGGTGTATTGCAGGCCTAAGCTGCCGAAGATCACATGGCGCAGCGGCAAGGTATCGGGCGAGCCGTTGGCCCTGTAGCCCAGGGTGGCAAACGGCATGAACCCGTCCCACGCGAAGGCACCATCGGCCTGCACCACGCCGTCCACCTCGCCGGTGCCGAGGCCTTTCTTGAAGCTCGCGGTCGGAAACTTCGCGCGCGCAGTCAGATCGATGTAGATGCCTTTGTCGTAGAGGCCGCGGAAGCTGTACATGGCCGAAAAACTGGTATCGGAAAGCCCCGAGACCTTGCGGTCCACGGCCCCTGGTGCGCCGCCCGTGGCCGCACCGTCAAGTATGAGCGCCGGGCCCGACACCCGCAACGCGCCGCCGGAGATTTTCAAGGTCAGCGGCCCGCGCGCGGTCTGCAGTACCACGGGCATGAAGGCCACCGACGTGCTTTGCGCCTGGCCGTACTTGCCTTCGCTGTAATCAAAGCCGGTGGTGGCGCGCGAGGACCAGAAGTAATCCTCGAAAGACTCCTGGGCCCGCGCCGCGTCCGGCAGACAGACCGTCCACAGGATAACTTGAAATGCCAATATAGGCTCAAGCCGGCGCGGCACGTGATCAGGGGCAACAGTCATGGCCGCACTATATCAGGCTTCGCCCAGGCGGGGATTGAGAAGTTGCCGCTATGACCTGAAGCCCGATATGGTGACACCATCTTCGAGCTTTGAGTCTCATGATGAAACACCTTGCCTTGAGATGCGGTTTGGCCGCGTTGATGTGCGGCATGATACCGGCAACGGCCTTAAGCGCGCCCGCCGAAACGGTGCGCATCGGTTTTGCCTCACTGCCGCCGGGCGGGGGCAACCCCTTCACCTCACCGTCGCGCACATCGTGGTACACGTGGCGCGCCATCTTCGACACCCTGACGCAGCTGGGCGAAAAGACCATGCCCGTGCCAGGGCTGGCGGTGGCCTGGACCAACACCGGGCCTGAAACATGGGTGGTGAAGTTGCGGCCCGACACCGTGTTCTCCAACGGCGAGCCCCTGAACGCGGCCGCGGTGCTGGCCAGCATCGCCTATCTGCAAAGCCCCGCCGCGGCGACCGACACGATTGCGCGCGAGACCGAGAACATTGCGGGCGTGCGGGCGCTGGATGATCTGACGCTCGAATTCACAACCAAAACGCCCGACCCGATGTTCGCGCGCCAGCTGGCTACCCTGGCCGTGGTGCCGCCGGTCTATTGGGCGAAGCTGGGCCGCGACGGGTTTGCGCGCGCGCCTATCGGCACCGGGCCCTTTGTGGTGGAGAAATGGGACCGCGCGCGGATAAGCCTGAAATCCAACGCGCTGTCGTGGCGGCCTGCCGCCTCAACCAAAGCAGAGATCATCGCCATGCCCGAAACCTCGGCGCGCGTGCAGGCGCTGCTGTCGGGCCGGGTGGACATCGCCTCCGAGATCGGACCCGACGACATCGACGTACTGAAGGCCGAGGGATTTAACGTCTATCAGCGCCCGGCCAGTTCCATCGAAGTGATGGCCTTCAATACGGTCGCCGACGGTCCCTTCAAAGACGCGCGCGTGCGCCAGGCTCTGAATTACGCCGTGAACAAGCAGGCGATCGCCGACACCATCATGCACGGTCTGGTGCCGCCGGGCACACAGATGACCGCGCGCGCCAACCCCGAGTACGACCCGGGCTTAAAGCCCTACCCCTACGACCCCGCCAAGGCGAAGGCGCTGCTGGTCGAGGCAGGCTACGAAAAAGGTTTTTGGTTCGTCTTCGAGCTCAGCACCGGCAGCCATTACGGCGCGATGTTCCAGAAGGTCGCCGATGACCTGGCCCAGGTGGGCGTGCGCATGGAGATCAGGCCCATTCCCTGGCCGCAGTTCGTGCGCGGTGTGCAACAGGGCGAATGGAAGGGCCAAGCCTTCGGTTTCGAGTACGAAACCTTGCCCACCGGCGAAACCTTGCGGCCGTTCCGGCTGCACGCCTGCACTTGGCCGCACCCATGGTACTGCGATGCGGAGATGACGCCCGTGATCGCCGAGGCCAAGCGCACATTTGATCAAACCAAACGCCTGGATTTGGTCCGGCAGGTCTTGCGCGCTTACCGCGACAAGGCGGCAGCGCTTATTCTGGTGGAGCCCGTTGGCCTGGACGGTTTAAGCCCGAAAGTACGGCACTACGACCAGCTCAACGGCATTATTCCCTATCATCAGGTGACCGTTCAGAAGTAATGGGTCAGAAATGAGACTGCAGCGGTTTTTGGGTTTTGTTTTCGGCTTGGGCGTGGCGCTGGGTGCGGCCGCCCTGCATGCGCAGGCGGCCGAGAAAGTTTTGCGTGTAGGTCTGACCAACCTGCCGCCAGGCAAGGGCAACCCCTACTTCACCACCGCGACAACGCCGTACCTGATGTTCACGGCGATCTTCGACACACTGACCGTGATCGACGAGAAGGGCACGGTCCATCCCTGGCTCGCCCTGGAGTGGACGCCTCAGAACCCGACGACGTGGCACTTCAAGCTCCGGCCCAATGTCGTGTTCTCGAACGGCGAGCCCTTTGATGCTTTTGCCGTGAAAACCACCT